>CALCGM010000721.1 GCA_937900985.1 uncultured Planctomycetaceae bacterium
CACGATGCGACCGGCCTGCGATCTCCTCATCGGCAGCTGCTCGCTCGTTGAGGCGCTGCAGATCTTCGGCGAGGTCCATCGGATCGCGCGGCCCTCGCTCGGCAGCTATCTCGCCGCCCTGGCCGGCCAGCGGATCCCCCTCTGGGGCACCTCCGGTCCGGCCCATGGCGTCGCAGCACCCGCGTCGCCGCGGGCAGGCACCGTGCTGGTGGTCAACGCCAGGCTGGTGCCCACTCGCGAGGCCATTGCTGGCCTGCGGTCCCTCGTCGAGGCAGGCCACCGCGGTGTGGTGTTTCGGGCTGGCGCCCTCGTGGCTGCGGTGGTGCATCGCTCTGCCACGGGCAGCGAAACAGCCGACGACACCGCCATCAAGGCGCTCCTCTCTCATCCGGGTGTCACCGAAGGCTCCCGCGAGTCTCCCGCCGAGCGGATCATCGCCGAGCTCGGCAGCCGCCAGCCTCTCGACGACCTGGCCGCCGACGAAGCCGCCTTCCGCCTTGTCGAGCAGTCGCATGAAGTTGTCACCGCCCACGAGCATGCCCTCGCCGGCAGCCTTGCGATGCGGATCGATTCCGGTCACTACCGTGAAGTCCAGCCAGGGCTTTTTGCCGCCAGCTCCGCGCGGATCGCCAGCCCCGTTGTCGTTCGTGGGGGGCCTGTGGTGGTTGGCGATGATGCGGAGATCGGCCCTTTCGTCTGCGTGGACGGGCCGGCCTGGATCGCAGAGCGGGCCCGCATCTCACCCCATGCCTGGATCCGCGAAGGCACTGCCGTCGGACACGATAGCCGCGTTGGCGGGGAAGTGCAGGCGAGTGTGATTGAGCCACTCACCAACAAGCCCCACGACGGCTATCTCGGCCACAGCCATGTCGGTAGCTGGGTCAACATCGCTGCCGGCACCAACACGGGCAATCTGAAGGCATCGTATGGCCCGGTCCGCCAGCACACCCTGCTGCCCGATGGCAGCCGCACCACCATCCACACCCACCGTCAGTTTTTAGGGGCCGTGGTGGGCGACCTCGCCAAGACCAGCGTCACCACCTCGCTTGCCTGCGGGGCCCGCATCGGTGTGGTGGCGACCGTGGGGGGCAATGCCCCCGAGCAGGTGCCGGCCTTTTCCAACCTGCTCACTGGTGGCCGGACCACCCCAGATCAGGCGGCCACGATGCTTGAGCGGATGATGATCCGCCGGAGCATGAAGATCCTGCCGGCAGACCGGGAGCTTCTCGCGACTGTCCACGCCGCCACCGCAGCCTCGTGAGGCTCCTCGGCCTGCGGGACTGCAAACGTTCGCCGCGGCCGAAACATGCCGCGGTTGGGTGAACACCGCAGCGGCGCTAGACTAGGGAAGGTTTCGGTCCACCTTTTACCCGCACGACGGTTCTGCACGTGGCACTCATCGACGCCTACTCTGAAGGCCGCTTCGGCCTGTCGTTCGAACTCTTCCCTCCGAAAACCCCCGAGTCGGAAGCGACGATGTGGGCCACGGCGGACGAGCTGATGGCCTTTGAGCCAGCGATGATCACCTGCACCTACGGTGCTGGCGGCTCAACCCGTGACAAGACCCTCGACATTGTCGAGGAAGTTCACCGTCGGCACGGCCTGCCGGTGGCGAGCCATCTGACCTGTGTTGGCTCCACCACCGACGAACTGCGGGGCTACCTCCAGGCAGCCATCGACCGCGGCGTGTCGGCCATCGTCGCGCTGCGGGGGGATCCGCCGAAAGGTGAAAGTGAGTTTCGAGCGGTCGAGGGAGGCTTTCGCTATGCCTCCGAACTTGTCGCGATGATCCGCGACGAGTTTCCAGATCTCGGCATCCTCGTGGCCGGCTATCCAGAAACCCATCAGGAGGCGGTCAGCCCCGAGGCCGACCTCGACAACCTGAAGCGAAAATGCGACGCCGGCGGCGATGTCGTGGTCACGCAGCTCTTCTACGACAATGCCGACTTCTTTCGCTTCCGCGATGCCTGCGATCGCCTTGGCATCTCGGCTCCGCTCGTGCCGGGCATCATGCCGGTGACCAACTTCGGGCAGATCAAACGGATCGCCAGCCTCTGCAAGGCGAAGCTGCCGGAGAGTTTCACCCATGCCTTCGAGGCGGCAGGAGACGACACCGACGCCCAGTTCGAAGCCGGTGTTGAGTTTGCCACGCGTCAGGTGCGAGAGCTCCTCGATGCCGATGTGCCGGGCATCCACTTCTACGTGCTGAATCGTTCGCCAGCGACGAGCCGTGTCCTTGAGCAGGTCGGCAGGGCACGATCGGGAGCCTAGGAGACTCGGGGGCCTCGCGCCTGAGGAGCAGCTACCGCGGAGGCTGATCGTCGTCCATCGTGCGGATGTAGCTGCGGAGTCGCTCGAGCTCATCGCTGACGTTTCGCAGCTTGAGCATGTTTTCCACCCGCTTCACCAGTTCCACTTTGTTGACGGGCTTGGAAAGGAAGTCGTCGGTGCCTGCTTCCACAGCCCGCTCGATGTCGCCGAGTTCGCCAAGCGCCGTCACCATCAGAATCATGATCGGGCTGGTTGTCGGGTCTCCCTTGAGCCGCGAGCAGACCTCGAAGCCCGAGAGCTTCGGCATCATCACATCCAGCAGGATCACGTCGGGCCGAAACGCCTCCACCTTCTCCAGGGTGTCGAGGCCATCGACGGCCGTGGCGATCTCACAGTCGACCTCCATCAGGTAGGCCTCAAGCAGCTCCCGATTCGGCTCGTTGTCGTCGGCGATCAACACGCGGCTCTTGCCAGGCTCAAGGCAGCCGTCCGATGCCGGAGAGGATGATGGCTGGGCAGGAGAGACGGCGTCGGAAAGCGACATGATGGGCCTTGGGACAAAGGGTGGCTGTGCTCAAGCTGCGAAGAAAAACAATCGGCCAGCGGCCGCCAGACCGAACAACGACACTCAGGAAAACTCGAACAGAGACTGACTTTTCACAATCGCCAGGTCGTCCGGAAACGTGTGAAACGCCTGGACGAGCAGGCTCTTGGTGCGGCTCTCGACGTTCAGCCAGCTCAGTGCGCCAAGCGCGATGCGGCCGCTGGAGTCGAACCGGTGGAGGATACCGTGCCGTCCGCCGTCAGTGCACAGCTCCTGCTGAAACGTCCAGAACACCTCAGGCTCCACCGTCTCGAGCTGGAAGGCGGTCTCATAGAGAATGCCTCCGCGACACTCCACACGGTCGCTCCGCTCACCACACAAACGATGCGAGAGCAGGCGACGCTTGTGGGGCAACGGCTGCGATCCGCTCGCCGCCACCTCCGTGAGCGTGATCCCGGCTTTCCGCCAGGTGATCAGGTGGCCGGCGCTGGTGATGGCAACCGTCGCCTGATAGTCGGCCCGCTCGATCAGCCGCTGGGCGTGCATGACAAAGAGCTCCGGATGGAGGCTCCGCCCGTAGAGCTGGAAGACCAACTCGGCAACCTTCGGACGAACTCCTAGCACGGGCCTTCGCTCCTGCTGGCAACGGAAAAGCCGAGTATAAGTGCCGAGCATGTTTGGCGGAAGCGATGCTTGCCGCATGCGATCACAGCAGCCCAACGAGCACGTCGTAGGCGGCGTGCGTTCCCGCCGTGATGCCAAACCCTCTCTGCAGGAAGAGGAGGCCGAAAAAGACTCCCGCAACGGTACGGAACGTGAAGCTGTAGAGCTCGAAGGCTTCGCCGTGCAGGCCCACATAATGGGCGCCGCTAAACAGCAGTGCGGAGAGGAGCACGCCACCTCCTGCAGCCGCCGCCGATGAGAAGCCCGCACGGTGCAGCATCCAGCCGAGCACGGGAAGCATGAGGAGCCGAAAGAGCACTTCCTCGTAGAGTCCGGCTCCGCAGAAGCCGACGAGGCGTTGGAGCAGCAGCGACGGCTCGGCAAACACCGGCGACACGCCTGTGTCGAGCGTGATCAGGGCGAACCGCGAGGGCATGACATCGGCCCACAGCCCTTCCTGCAGGTGTGCGATCCCAACGAGCACGCACGCCAGCGCCAGGCTCTCAAACGCCATTCCCACAAGCACGCGTCCGCTGAACCGCCAACGGTCGTGCTCGAGATGGTGCCAGGCGGCAAGCCCGATGATCGTCAATGCCGGCAGCAGAAAGAAATACGCGCCAAAGCCGAGAGAATCCAGAAGACTTCGCAGCCAGACATCGGCTCCGTTGCGGGGCGTGCCGCGGCCGAGCAGCAGCACGCCAATCTCATAGACCGCCACCAGCGGCAGCGTAAACACCAGGCTTTCCAGCGGTGCTCGCGAGAGGGCCCAGTAGCTCTCTGCGACGTCTGATTCCGCCTCAAACTCGGCCGTGGGGTCGGTGGCATGACCATTTTCGAGAGGCCGTGTATGCTCTCGCCAACTGGGTTCCTCGCCGTCCAACGGCTGCGAGGAAGCATCGTGGGGAACATCGACGCAACGAAAGGGATCATCCACGGGATGTGCTGGATGGAGGTGCGCATCGGGTTGATGCGCGGCTGAGCGATCGTCAGGATCTCCTGCCATCGCATCCATGGCCTGCCACTCATTGCTTGGCATGAACGATTCCCTCTTCAAGCCCGTCGCGTTGTCGGTTCGCTTGACAACAACGCTCACCTCCACAGAATGCGGCCCCATCGAAAGGATGT
>CALCGM010000722.1 GCA_937900985.1 uncultured Planctomycetaceae bacterium
AGGCACCTCGGCTGTGCCGAGGCCGCTTCGCGGCCCGAGGACCCGTCCCGTTTCCTCAACCAGTCGGGTGAAGATAGAGTTTCTTGGGGGAAACGCGTTTGTGTGACTGGAACTTCATGGAGTCATGGGGTGATGTCTGGTCGTGGAGGTCTGTGATGATGGGGCGTCTGGTTGCGTGTGTGGTGGCTGTGGTGTGTGGTGGGGCGGCGCTGCCTGTGCATGGGCAGATCGCTCCGCCCAACATCGTGATTCTGCTTGCCGATGACCTCGGCTGGGGCGATGTTGGCTATCACGGCAGTCGGATTGCCACGCCACACATCGACCAGCTGGCGGCTCGTGGTGTGCGGCTGGAACAGTTCTACGCGCAGCCGGTCTGCTCGCCCACGCGGGGAGCCTTGATGACCGGGCGATACCCGATGCGGCTGGGGCTGCAGTGTGGTGTGGTGCGGCCGTGGGCCGAGCATGGGCTGCCGCTGGATGAGCAGACCCTGCCCGACCTGCTGCGGGAGATCGGCTACCGCACAGCAATCGTTGGGAAATGGCATCTGGGGCATGCCAGCCGCGACTACCTGCCGACAGCTCGTGGCTTCGACCAGCAGTATGGCCACTACAACGGGATGCTCGATTACTTCACCCACATCCGCGACGGTGGCCACGACTGGCACAAGGACGACCGTCGCAACGACGACGAGGGCTACACCACCGACCTGATTGGCCGCGAGGCTGTGCGGGTGATCCAGGAGCATCCAGCGAATCGTCCTCTCTTTCTCTACGTGCCGTTCAACGCTCCCCACACGCCGCTGCAGGCTCCCGAGGAAGATCGTGCCCGGTATGCCGACTGGGAGAATCAGGATCGGGCGACCTATGCCGCGATGGTGACCAGCATGGACGAGGCCGTTGGCGCGATCGTGGAGGCGATCGATGCGATGGGGCCAGCCGGCGAACACACGATCATCTTCTTCTGTTCCGACAACGGGGGCGTGCCGCGGCTGGGGTCGAATGGGCCGCTACGAGCCGGCAAGGGAACCCTCTACGAAGGGGGCGTGCGGGTGCCGGCGGTGATGGTCTGGCCGAAGCGGCTGCCCGCAGGCGGCGAGGTGCATGAGCCGATGCACGTGGTCGACCTCCTGCCGACGCTGCTTTCGCTCACCGGCACCGCTCCCAAGATCGCCAGGCCTCTGGATGGCCGGGATGTGTGGCCCACGATCGCTGAAGGTGCGCCGACGCCGCATGCCTTCCTGCTGCACAACACCACGCCGTTTTCTGGGGCCCTGCGGATGGGCGACTGGAAGATCGTCTTCAACGGTGGCGTCGGGGCCAACGCCATCAAGGGCCCCAAAGCCGACACCTGGGAGCTCTTCAACATCGCGGACGATCCCGGCGAGCAGCACGATCTTGCGGCAACACATCCTGCCGTCTTTGCCCGCCTGAAGGCAAAGCTCGAGCAGCTCTCGGCCGAAGCCGCACCGCCCCACCTGCTTTCCAATCAGCCGCCGCCAGGCTTTTCGTTTCCCGCGGTCTGGGGTGAAGCTCCGTCGCGGGAGTCGGCGGCCGACGAGTGAGCGGGGGCGTGGCTGGGAGCAGGGATGGGCCCGAGGCCCTCAGGCAACGGCGACCCGGTGCTTGACACCCCTCAGTGAGACGCGGATGCTTTATGCAGTGTGGGGCAACGGCATGCCTATGCCAGCCCTTCCTTTTCTGGAAACGCTCGTGAGTTCCTCCCACCGCCTGTGACCACTGCCGGCAGCCATGCCGGGGTCAGCGTCTGCACCTGCAGACGCGTGGTTGAGTTGAAGCCGAGACCGCGACGGCCGCGGACGGTCGCCAGAGTTTGCTGGACTCTCGCTGGTGGCGGCTTGTCTGCCCGACGTGAACTCATCGCAGCTGCGGTGGTGAGGATCTGCACGAACCAACCCCTCGAGAGATCGCTCTATGCCAATCTTTGACAACAAGGCTCCCATGCCTGCCGGCAGGCGATGGGGCGTGCTCCGCTGCCGTGCGGGCGATAGGGTGCTGCGCGGGTGTGCGCTGCTCTGGC
This sequence comes from uncultured Planctomycetaceae bacterium, assembly GCA_937900985.1. Classification (GTDB taxonomy): domain Bacteria; phylum Planctomycetota; class Planctomycetia; order Pirellulales; family UBA1268; genus M30B53. Next base: position 2,039 of record CALCGM010000722.1, read on the forward strand.
TCATGGCTGTGGTTGGAACTGTGCTGCCAACCCGCCCCGCTGACGCTGTGATCATCATTGGTTCATCGGCAGGGAACACGTCAGCGCCTGCTGACGCAGGTCTTGCCACGCGGTGGAGTCAGGTGGGCAACTTCAGTTCCTTCATGGGAACGCCCATCGCATCGCAGTACTTTCTCACGGCCGCCCACCTGGGAAATCTCACCGGCCAGGCGATCACGTTCCCCGATTCCTCAAGCTATACCACCACAGCACGATTCCTCGATCCGAGCAGTGACCTCGCCATCTATCAGATCAGCGGGAGTTTCCCCGGCGACAAGATCGTGCCGATGTACGGTGGCTCGTTTGCGACCAGCCAGCCGATGACGATCTTTGGCCGGGGGCGATCGCGAACCGACACGGCGGTCGTCGGTGCGGCGGTCGGGAGCGGGACCGAGAATAAGGGCTGGACCTGGGGGGCCTTTACCGGAAACCGCAGCTGGGGCACCAATACCCTCGACGGGATCGTGGACGTTGAGGCTGCTGGTCCCCAGCTCGCGTATCAGTTTGATGTTGCAGCGGGAGCAGATGAGGGAGTGCTCGCCACGAACGACTCCGGCGGCCCGGTCTTCATGCAGGAGGCCGGTGAATGGCGACTGGCCGGCATCAACTACGCGGTCGGGCCGGTGAGCGTCAGGGAGACGGAAACCGGGCCAACGCTGAACGCAGCAGTCTATGACTACGGTGGTCTGTATCTCGATGTCGGAGGAACCTGGACATTCCAGAGCCCGATTGGGCCAAACAAGCCGGCAGTCAGTTACTCAAGCTCCATCCCCGCCAACGCTGCCTGGATCAGCAGCGTGATCACGGTCCCCGAGCCGCATACGTGGGTGCTGGTCGGGACGGCCGGCGTGGTGTGTGTCGCGTGGAGGTGGCGGCGATTCTCGGCTGTTGCGGCTGATGTCTGACGATCCTACGCTTAACGGTGAATGATGCACGGCCTCTGCATTGTCGTTGCTCGTTGCCGCATCTGATTCCTGCTGTTTTCAACCCCTGGCCACCCGAGAGAGACTCTCAGCAATGTCATCACCGACAGTTTCAACGAGATTTGCTTGCCGACGACTCACGCATCGCCGCCGATGGCTGACCGGCGCTGTGGCAGTGGCAGCAGGCTGCCTGTGTGTGGTGGGCTTTGCCGATGAGCCGCGGCCCGATCCTGCGGTGCTTGAGGCCACCGAAGCGGCGGCCCTGCGGGGGGTGCTGACGGCCGAGCAGCAGGCGGCGCTCACGCCGGAGTTGGTGCTTGAGCAGCTGCTGGCGGGCAATGGCCGCTTTGTGGCCGACGATCTCACCCAGCGAAACCACTCGCAGCGGGTTCGCGAGGCGTATGCCGGGCAGTTTCCCAAAGCCGTGATCCTCTCGTGCCTCGACAGCCGGATCCCGGTGGAGGATGTGTTTGACCTGGGCATCGGCGATCTCTTCGTTGCCCGTGTGGCGGGCAACTTCGTCAATGAAGACATCCTCGGCAGCATGGAGTTTGGCTGCCATGTGGCCGGCGCGAAGCTGATCATGGTGATCGGCCACACCCACTGCGGTGCCGTTCAGGCGGCGATCGACGATGTGCAGCTGGGCAACATCACGCCGATGCTCGCCAAGATCCGGCCGGCGATCGA
>CALCGM010000723.1 GCA_937900985.1 uncultured Planctomycetaceae bacterium
CGCTCCAGCATCACGATCGTCTGGGCAAGGTCGAGCGAATCGAGGCCGAGGTCGCTGCCAAGCAGCGACGAGGGGCTGATCTCGCGGGCAGACCTTCCCGTGTCGCTCAGCACGGAGCGAATGGCTGCGGCAATCGTGTCGTGGAGGGAGGCAGGCATGGCGGTGGGCTCTTTTGAAATACTAGCCCAAACCATGAAAGGTGGCGCGGTCAGGGTTGCCGGGAAAGCATCTCGGCGATTGTTTCCTGAGTCACGGGCGCAATCACGCCGTGCTCGGTGACGATGCCCCGCACCAGTCGGGCCGGGGTGACGTCAAAGGCGGGATTGGCAGCAGCGGCAGCCTCAGGGGCGGCCTGCACCCCCAGCGGTCGCTTCACCTCGTCGGCGGCCCGCTCCTCGATCGGAATGTCATCGCCAGAGCTGATCGAGAGGTCGAAGGTGCTCGACGGGGCGGCGACCAGGAAGGGAATCCGGTGGGCATCTGCCAGCACGGCAAGGCCGTAGGTGCCGATCTTGTTGGCCACATCCCCAGCGGCAGTGATCCGATCGGCACCCACGATCACGCTCGACACCCGGCCGCTCTTCATCATGTGTGCTGCGGCGGAGTCGACGAGCACGGTCACGGGAATCCCTCGCTCGCAGAGCTCCCAGGCCGTCAGACGGGCTCCCTGCAGCAGAGGCCGGGTTTCATCGGCGAAGATCTCAAACCGTCGGCCCTGTTCCCAGGCGGTGGTGATCACCGCCAGCGCCGTGCCGTCGCCGCCGGTGGCGAGCGCCCCGGTGTTGCAGTGGGTGAGGACGCCTCCATCGGGAAGCACCGCCGCTCCGTGCCTGCCAATCGCCGCACAGAGCCGCCGGTCTTCCTCGTGGATACCCCGAGCCTCGGCGAGCAGCACGCCAGCAATCAGCGGTGGCAGCGACTCCACAGGCAGGGTGGCGAGCACCGCGAGCGACCGCTCCACAGCCCAGCGGAGATTCACGGCAGTCGGACGCGCGGTCGCGATCTCCTCAGCCTGGGCGAGCACATGGCTGCGAGCCGCTTCCGGCGAAAGCCCGGACCGCATCGCCTCACCAGCGGCCACCACCAGGCCGTAGGCCCCGGCAATCCCGATGGCGGGAGCACCGCGAACTCGCAGCATGCGGATCGCCTCAATCACCGTCGCCACGTCGCGGCAGACAACATGCTCCCGGCGGCCCGGGAGCAGCGTCTGGTCGAGGATCTCAAGGTGACCGCTCTCACCGCCGATCCATCGCACCGACTGGGGCACTTGGCCCTCGTCTGCCTGCTCCGCTGCACTGGGATCCGAGCCTGTCACGAGGTGGCCTCCTGCTGGAATGGATGGGCTTCACAGGTCATCCCAAAGGCAGACGCAACGGCCGCGTTGATGAGCCGACCCTCAAGAATGTTGACCGACGAAGCGAGCGGAGCAGATGCCCCAGCTGCCGCCTCGACCCCCAACTCGGCCAGCTGGATGACATACGGCAGCGTGGCGTTGCAGAGTGCATGGGTGCTGGTGCGGCCCACGGCCCCCGGCATGTTGGTCACGCAGTAGTGCACCACATCGTCGATGACGAACGTCGGCTCGGCATGGCTCGTTGGCCGGCTCGTGGCGATGCAGCCGCCCTGGTCGATCGCCACGTCGATGATCACCGCCCCCGGCTTCATCAAGCGAAGGTCGTCTCGCTCCACGAGATGCGGTGCCCGAGCCCCGGGAATCAGCACGCTCCCCACCACGAGGTCGGCCCAGCCGAGCCGCTCGCGGATCGTGTGCCGGTCGGAAAACAGGCAGTCGATATTGGGTGCAGTCACATCATCGAGATACCGCAGTCGCTCGAGGTTGGTGTCGAGCAGGGCGATGTTGGCCCCGAAGCCAGCCGCCACTTTGGCGGCATTGGCGCCGACAGTGCCCGCACCAAGCACGAGCACATTCGCCGGCGGCACCCCCGGCACGCCCCCGAGCAGAATCCCACGGCCCATCTGAGGCTTCTCGAGATACTTCGCCCCCTCCTGAATACTCATCCGCCCGGCCACCTCGCTCATCGGAACCAGCAGCGGCAGCCGGCCGTTGCGGTCGCGGAGCGTCTCGTAGGCCAGGGCCGTCGCCCCGGTGGCCAGGAAACCTTCCGTCAGCTCCCGGCTGGCAGCAAAGTGGAAGTAGGTGAACACCGCCTGGCCGTCGCGAATGAGCGACAGCTCAGGCGGCTGTGGTTCCTTCACCTTGATCACCAGCTCGGCCGCACCGAACACTTCGGCCGCCGTTCCGATGATCTCGGCACCGCAGGCCCGGTAGGCCTCGTCGGGAAGCCCGCTTCCCGCACCAGCCCCCTGCTCGACGAGCACGCGGTGTCCCTTCCGGACGAGCTCGTCGACGCCCACTGGCAGCATCGACACGCGATACTCGTCCCGCTTCGTTTCCTTTGGGATGCCGACGATCATCGAAACCGGTTCACTCAGGCGATCTTGTAGCTCGCCGGCATCGGCAGCGTATAGTTGCCATCCGCATCCGGCAGCGTCGGCGGGGTCGACTCCCAGCTGAGGTCTTCTGGCATCGTGCGGAAGTCCATGTCGAGCAGCCGCTGATACTCCTGCCGCTTCCCGGTGTAGGTCGCCGTACGACCGAGCACGGACGAGAAGCTCGACGTGGCTCCGTAGTAGGCATTGTTGAGCGGCGTGTCGTTGCGAATCGCCGCATGCAGCTCGTTGTGCTCCACCTGGTACGGGTTCGGGTTGTCACCCTCAAACTTCCACAGCGTCTTGCCATCGAAGTCGGTGATGTGCCCAATCCGCACGAAGCCCTTCGTGCCCTGGAACTCTTCGTCCACACGGTTGTCGCCACCGGGAAACTGCCGGCACTGGCTGGCAATCCGGATTCCGCCCGGATACTCGAAGTTGACTGCATGGTGGTCGTAGATCTCGCTCGGCTGCCCCGCCACGCGGTTCTGCCGTCCGCCCACGCCATACCCTGCCACCGGAATCGCATCGAGGAACCAGTTGGCCACGTCAATGTTGTGGACATGCTGCTCGCAGATATGGTCACCGCAGAGCCAGTTGAAGTGGTACCAGTTGTTGACCTGGAACTGCATCTCGTTCTGGTCTTCCCGCCGCTGGCGATACCAGATGCCGCTGCCGTTCCAGTAGACCTGGCCACCGATGATGTCGCCGGCAAGCCCCTCGCGAACCCGTGCAATCGTTTCGCGGTAGCGAGCCTCGTAGTGCCGCTGCAGGCCGACGACCACCTTGCGGTTCTTCTCGTCAGCCAGCTTCGCCA
>CALCGM010000724.1 GCA_937900985.1 uncultured Planctomycetaceae bacterium
AGGCCTCCGCGGGCACGCCCCGTCTGCTCGAGCACTATCGCACCGTGGTTCGGCCGGCTCTTGTGGAAAAGCTTGGTGCGATGAACCCGCACGCGATTCCTGGGCTGGAGAAGGTGGTTGTCAACATGGGTGTCGGGGTGGCGATCACCGAGAAGAAGTATCTCGATGAAGCCATCTCTGCCATGGCGCAGATCACTGGCCAAAAGCCGATCGCAACGTTGTCTCGCAACGCGGTGGCGGGATTCAAGCTTCGTGAGAATCTGCCCATCGGTTGTAAGGTCACGCTGCGGGGCCGTCGCATGTGGGAGTTTCTCGATCGGTTGGTCTCGATCGCCTTGCCGCGGGTTCGCGACTTCCGCGGTCTGTCGGCAACGGCGTTTGATGGAAACGGAAACTACAGCCTCGGGCTCTCCGAGCAAATGGTGTTTCCGGAGATCAACCCCGATCGGTTCACGCGTCCCCAGGGTATGAACATCACCATCGTCACGACGGCGAAGTCGGACGAGGCAGCCCGAGAGCTGCTCCGGGGCTTGGGTGTGCCGCTGAAGAAGGATGGGGATGCCGACGCAGCTGCATAGGCGTGAATGCCCTTTGGGTCGCAGTCAACGAGGACGAGATGGCAAGTAAATCAAAGATCGCGGCAGCCAAGCGGCCGCCCAAGTTCTCCACACGAATTGTTCGCCGCTGCATGTTTTGCGGACGGCCCCGGGCTGTGTATCGGAAGTTCGGCACCTGCCGAATCTGCTTTCGAAACCTTGCCGACCAGGGCTGCATCCCGGGCGTGAAGAAGGCGAGTTGGTGAGCTGTGCCCGACCGATTGGTCGGCAGGCTTGTCGTTGGATACTGACCGAACACGAGATTGAACCAAGAATCGCACGCTGTGCGTGCAGCAGGCTGAGGAACGAGACCTGGCACAACGATGCCAGAATCCTGCGCAAACCAGTGACTCTACGAGGGCCGACCCGACCATGATGACCGATCCCATCGCCGACATGCTCACGCGGATCCGCAATGCCGTTCGGATCGAGCGTGCCGTGATCGAACTGCCGACCTCCAAGGTCAAGCGGGGCGTGGCGGACGTGCTCAAACGCGAGGGTTTTATTTGGGATTGGCGTGAGGTGGAGTCCGCTCCCGTTCCGAAGCTGCAGCTTGAGTTGAAGTATGGTCCCAATGGCGAGCGGGTGATTCGCCATATCCGCCGAGTGAGTTCTCCCGGTCGTCGCATCTACAGTCGGTCGACGCGGCTTCGTCCGGTTCTCGGAGGCCTGGGGATTTCGATTGTGTCGACTTCCGGTGGCGTCCTGAGCGACCGAGAGGCTCGGCAGAAGAAGCTCGGTGGCGAGGTGCTGGCGGAGCTGTGGTAGAGAGCCCGCGGTGTCGTTGTGAGTTGCATCATCCGTCTCCAGACAACCTGTCGGTGAACATAGAAGAGATCGAGTCATGTCGCGAGTAGGAAAATCCCCCGTCCCGCTGCCGAAGGGCGTCAAAGTGACGCTCGAGAACGGTGATTTCCGTGTTGAAGGTCCGCTTGGAAAGCTCGAGCTGCGGCCGCATCCGAACGTCACGGTTGAGGTCGGTGAGGCTGAGATTCGGGTTGCCCGCCAGGACGACACCCGAATCTCCCGGAGCGTGCACGGCCTGACCCGAGCGCTGATCGCCAATATGGTTGAGGGCGTGGAGAAGGGCTACGAGAAGAAGCTCGAGGTTGTTGGCGTCGGCTACATCGCAGCGGTGCAGAAAGACGTGTTGCAGCTGCGAGTTGGGTTTGCCAACGAGCTCCAGGTGCCGATTCCCAGCGGGTTGACCGTGACATGCCCAGATCAGACGCACATCTCCATCAAGGGGATCGATAAGCAAATGGTCGGGCAGTTTGCCGCCGAGGTGCGGGCACTGAGGAAGCCGGAGCCCTACAAGGGCAAGGGCATTCGGTACGAGAACGAGCAGGTGCGTCGCAAGGCGGGTAAGGCGGTCACGAAGTAACGGCGAGGCAGGGACCGCCCTGGGCCGCCAGCCCCAGGTCACCACGAGCAGAGCCCCGCGGATCACGAACCGAGCCCCGCGGACCACGAACAGAGATCGTAGACGGGAACGAGAACCATGGATCACGCAAGAACAAATCTACGCCAGCGGACACGTCGTCGCTTCCGTGTGCGGAAACGCCTCAGCGGCACTGCGGAGCGGCCGCGGCTGACGGTGTTTCGCTCGCACAAGCACATTTATGCTCAGGTGGTTGACGATGTGACTGGACGCACCTTGGCGTCGGCCAGCACCGCCGACAAGGCGCTGCGGGAGCAGGTGGAGTTTGGCGGCAATCGCACCGCAGCCGAGGCCATCGGCAAGGCCGTCGCGGAGCGGGCGCAGGCTGCGGGAGTGAAGAAGGTCTGTTTCGACCGCGGAAACTTTCGCTACCACGGCAGAGTCGCGGCGCTTGCGGAGGCGGCGAGGGCTGCAGGCCTGGAGTTTTAGGGATCAACGTCGGAGCGAGCGACGCGGTGCAACGCCCGTCACAAACGCCCGTCACAAACGTACGCATATTCGGGCCGCACGCATATTCGGGCCACACGGGTTCAGGCCACACGTATTCAGGAATAAGGGACCATGTCGTCAGGCAGAGAGCAACGCAGCGGCGAGTTCAGCGAGCGGGTCGTGAAGGTTCGCCGGTGTGCAGCGGTGGTGAAGGGCGGTCGTCGCTTTAGTTTTGCTGGCTTGGTTGTGGTCGGAAACGGCCAGGGCAAGGTCGGCTGGGGCTACGGCAAGGCCAATGAAGTGCCACCGGCTGTTGAAAAGGCAATCAAGGACGGTATGAAAAACCTCGTTGAGGTGCCGTTGGCTTCTGGCACGATCCCGCATCGGGTGGTGGGGGTGAGCGGCACGAGCCGCGTGATCATGCTGCCTGCCAATCCTGGCACTGGTGTGATTGCCGGGGCTTCGGTCCGTGCGGTCTGTGAGTCTGCTGGCATTCAGGATGTGCTGACGAAGGCTCAGGGGTCGACAAACCCGCTTAACCTGGTCAAGGCAGCGATTAACGCGCTCGAGCAGCTCCGCACTCGCGAGGATGTTGAACGGCTTCGCGGTGTTAGCCTGGGCTGAGCTGCCAGCGAGTGAGGCGGAGCCGACCTGTCGGTGCGTGCTTCAGTCGCCCGTGTGGCCCGCCGGCCCCCACTACGATCACAACGTTTCCGAAGGACTTCACGCCATGCGTCTCCACGATGTCAACAAAGGGATTCACAAGAACCGCAAGCGGCTTCGTGTTGGCCGAGGCCCTGGGTCTGGCCGTGGCAAGACGTCCGGTCGTGGTCACAAGGGGCAGGGGCAGCTGGCAGGCTGGTCGGCCGCGGCCATCTTTGAAGGTGCCCGGATGCCGATCATTCGGCAGATCCCCAAGCGAGGGTTTCACAACCGCTTTGCCCGCACGGTGTTTGCTGTGAACATTGGCGACATTGCCAAGGCGTTTCCAGCTGGTGCGGAGGTGACGCCTGAAACCCTCAAGGCCGCTGGGATGGCTGGCGGAGTGTGGGACGAACTCAAGATTCTTGGACAGGGCGAAGTGACGCACGCCCTCTCGGTCTCTGCACACCGTTTGAGCAGCCAAGCTCGCGAAAAGATTTTGGCCGCTGGCGGGAAGGTCACAGAGATTCCTGGCCCAGCAGCCGTCGTGAAGGGTCAGAAAAAGACGTCGCAAAAGGGATC
>CALCGM010000725.1 GCA_937900985.1 uncultured Planctomycetaceae bacterium
CGCGAGGCCGAACTCTCAAAGCTGGGCTTCCTGCCGCTGTGTCACTATAAGAACACAGACTACGCGGTGTTCTTCGGAGCACAGACGGCTCAGAAAGCCAAGAAATATGACCGGCCCGAGGCCACTGCCAATGCCGCGATCTCGGCACGGCTCCCCTATATCATGGCGACGTCGCGGATCGCCCACTTTCTGAAGGTGATTGCCCGCGACAAGATCGGGTCGTTTATGGAGCGGCAGGACTGCGAAGAATGGCTGAAGCGATGGATTGCCAACTACGTGTCAACCGACCCGCATCCTTCCGACGACGTCAAGGCCCGCTACCCGCTGGCAGAGGCCGAAATCAAGGTCGAAGAGATTCCCGGAGCACCGGGAAGCTACAACGCAGTGGCCTGGCTGAGGCCGTGGCTGCAGCTTGAGGAACTGACGACCAGTCTGCGGATGGTTGCCAAGATTCCTGCTGCGGCCAAGGGAGGCTGATGCGAAGTGGCTTGGGCTGAGCCGCAGCAGGACGGTTGGGCTGCTGCCGAAGAGACCCTCTTGGAGCAGCCTGCCGTCGAGGCGGGGCCAGGACGCACTGCTGCGGTTTCTCGTGAGAGACAGCCGCTCACGCTTCCTGGGCTGCTTGGTCGTCTCGCGGTGGCCGGCGATGGCCAGCAGAGCGAAGCGGGCTCCAGGCTGCTCGATGCCAGGACGGCAGGTGAGCTCCTGCGGGCCTGGGCCGCTGTCCGCATCGGTGTGGGTGAACGGCTCAGCCGCGAGCATCTTCTGATCAGGCTCGGAGACGACGTCGCTGCACTCGACGCTGCTCTCTCACAGCAGGTCGATGCGGTGTTGCACCATCCGGCGGTCCAGCAGCTGGAGTCTTCGTGGCGTGGGCTTTGGTGGCTGGTGGATCAGGCAGAGCAGGCCAACGATGACGCTGCGGGGGCAGCGCGGGTTGCGATCCGCGTCTTGCCGGTTTCGAAGCGAGAGCTACGACGCGATCGCGAGAGCGCCGTCGAGTTTGATCGCTCGCAGCTCTGGCGGAAGGTGTATGAGGAGGAGTTTGGATCGCCAGGTGGAACGCCGTATGGGCTGCTGGTGACCGATGTCGAGTTCTCGCATCATCCAGACGATGTCAGTCTGCTCAACGGCCTGTCTGAGGTGGCGATGGCGGCCTTCGCACCGCTGCTGGCGGCCCCGGATCCCCGGTTGCTGGGCCTTGAGTCGCTGGCGGATCTTGAAATGCACGTGGCCGACGCCGTGATGCAGACATCGCCGGACTACGTGAAGTGGCGGGGGCTGCGGGAACGTGCTGAATCACGCTTTGTCGGCATGCCGCTGCCGCGTGTGCTCGCCCGCCGACCCTACGATGGCTGGCTCGGTCAGCCGGCCGCCGAGGGCTGCGACGAGCAGACCTGGGCCGAGCGTGGCTTTCGGTATGGTGAGGCGTGTGATGGACCGGACGGACGGCAGCGACTCTGGATGGCGGCTGTCTGGCCGTTGGCAGGCGTGATCGTCCGCGAGTTTGGCAGGTCGGGCTGGTTTGCCGACATCCGCGGAGGCTCGCGGGTGGCGGCCGGCGCTGGCGTTGTCGAAGGGCTGCCGTGTGAGGGCTATGACGGTCTTGGAGAAAGCCGCGTCCGTGGGCCAGCGGAGGCGTTTGTGACCGATGCGGTGCAGATCTCTTTGGAAGACTGTGGCTTCATCCCGCTGTGCTCGAGTCTGCCAGACGGCAAGGCGGTGTTTCACAGCAACTCATCGCTGCATCGGCTGGAACTCTTCGACGAACCAGCAGCGACGTCCAATGCCGCCATCTCTTCGATGCTGCAGTATGTGCTCTGCGTCTCGCGGTTTGCCCACTACCTGAAGGTGATTGGGAGAGACAAGATCGGTGGCTTCCAAGAGGCCGCTGATCTCAGGCTTTTTCTTTCCAACTGGATCAACGAGTATGTCACTCCCGACGATGAGGCATCGCCGGAAACGCGAGCCCGCATGCCCCTGAGGGCGGCGGAGGTGGATGTCCTGGAGGACGTGGCTGCGCCGGGAGAGTTTCGGATCGTCATGAGGTTTCAGCCGCATTTCCAGATCGATCGACTCGATGCCACGCTGCGGCTTGTGTCCACCATCAAAAAACAAGGCCGGTGATGCCGCCGCCTGCAGGTCAGGCGTCGCTTCCCTCCCTCGAGCCCTGAAGCCTTCACGAAAGGATCTGTCGACGTGACCGCCCACGAACTCTTGAATGCAGGTCAGCTCAACGAAGCGATCGCCGCGGCGACCAGCCAGGTGAAGGCCTCGCCCAAGGACCTCGAGCATCGCTGGCTGCTTGGCGAACTGCTGATCCTCGCTGGTCAGTACGACCGAGCCGACGCGCAGTTCGACACGATGATGACGCTCGAGCCAAAGGCAGCGGTGGCAGTGACGCCGATTCGTCAGCTGCTACGAGCCGAGGCTGCCCGCCGGCAGTTCTACGAGGAGGGCCGTGTTCCCGAGCTTCTCGATGGCGCAGGCCAGGAGGTGCGGGATCGCTTGGAGGCCTTCGTTCTTCTTCGCGACGGAAAGCCTCACGAGGCTGGCGGCGTTGTGGAGCGGGCCGAGATCGCCAGGCCAGCCCTCGCCGGCACCTTGACGATGGCCGGAGAGACTCGTCCCTTTGACGACCTGCGGGACCTCGATGACATCACCGCCGGGGTGTTTGAGGTCTACACGCAAACCGGCAAGTATTTCTGGATTGAGATGAATCGCGTCGAGAAGATCAGCTTTACGCCGCCCAAACGGCCCCTCGATCTTCTCTGGCGGGAAGCGCAGCTGGCGGTGAAAGACGCCTTTGATGCCACGGTCCACATTCCAGCGATCTATGGAACACTCACCGGAGCCGACGAACTGTCGCGTCTCGGGCGGCGAACCGAATGGGTTGGGTCTGACGGCGACGCGATTGTGGGCGTTGGGCGACGCTGCTACGTCCTCAACGGCGAGGAAGAAATCGATGCCTTGGCGATCGAGGCGATTGAGTTTTCGCCATCGGCGTAGCATGTCAGTGGCGGGAGACGCCGCACGACACACAGGAGAACCGTGATGGGGATGCCAGCTGCCCGCTTGGGAGACATGGTGCTGCAGGCAGCACCCCACTGCCATGCTCCGATCCATCCGCCGGCCCCCGTGCCAACGGCGGTTCCCCACCCGGCGTTGCCTCTGGCGATCGTCACAGGGGCAGCGACGGTGCTCGTGGGCGGGGCTCCCGCAGCGCGTGTTGCCGACACGACCGCTCCCTGCATGCTCCCTGGCTGTGTGCCAGGTGGGCCCGGGTTGGTTGCCAAAGGTTCTGCCACCGTCCTGATCAGCAACATGCCGGCAGCCCGCGTGGGCGACATGTCGTCGCATGCCACCTGCGTGGCACCGATTCCCAGCCCCACAGGCACCGTGATGCCCCCCGGCTGTCCGACCGTTCTCATTGGTGGCTAGCCGCTCAACCTCATGCGCCCCGAACTCTTTGAGCTGCTGCGGCCGATCTGCCCTGTCTGCCGGCTTGCCGGCCGCCCACCTGCCCTGCTTGGTCTTGAGGTGATCGAGCGGCAGCAGGCGAACGATGTGGAAGAAGGGCTCCTGCGGTGCAGCGAAGCGGCCTGTCGGCACGAGTTTCCGATTCTCGATGGCGTGCCCCTGATCGTGCCGCAGCTTCGCGACTATGTGCGGGGCTGGATCGAGCGGATCCGCAGCCGTGAGGCGTTTTCTGAAGCGGTGGAAAGTCTGCTGGGCGACTGCTGTGGTGCGGGGACGTCGTTTGAGGATGAGCGGCAGCGGC
>CALCGM010000726.1 GCA_937900985.1 uncultured Planctomycetaceae bacterium
GTGCATGTCGATGTGCAGGTGGTGGCGGCCACGAATCGTGATCTCGAGCAGGAGGCCGAGAAGGGCAACTTCCGCGAGGACCTCTACTACCGGCTCAACATGATTGAGCTGACGGTTCCACCCCTGCGGGAGCGGCCCGACGACATCCCCGAGTTCATCGCCTTTTTCGCTGAGCAGTTTGCCCAGCGGTATCGCATGCCGGTCTGGGAGCCGACGCAGGAGGAGCTCGATGCCTTCTGTGCCTTCCCGTGGCCGGGCAACGTGCGGCAGCTTGGGCATGTGATCGAGCAGGCCTACGTGCTGCAGATCACGCCGGAGCTCCCGATGCAGCGGAGGGGGCAGCAGGCGGCTGCCGCGACGGCGGGTGGATCGGCTGCCGCTGCGAATGCGGCGGCTGATGGTCGGGTGCCCTACCTCGACCTGGCGAAGCTCAGGCGGCAGGCAATCAAGCAGGCCCTCGAGGAGACCCGCGGCCACAAATCAAAGGCTGCCAAGCTGCTCGGTGTGCATGCCAACACGCTCACGCGGATGCTCCGCGAAGATGGCGACGAAGACGCCGCGGGCTAAAGCGACAGGCCGGCCTCAATACCACACCCCCGCCCGCACCATGAAGGTGTCGCCGGGATGGTAGTCGGCGGTGTCGGTGATGTAATACTCCACCAGGCGGCCGAAAACATAGCCGCCCTCCAGCCGCCAGCTGAGACCGAGGTCGGCGGGCTTGCGTTCCCAGCCAGCGATCAGCCGGTAGTCGTGGTAGACGACGACGTCGTTGGCGCCGCTGTCGCGACGGACCGCCCACTGGCTACCACCAAACTCGGCAGCAATGTAGGCCCACTGACTGGCCCAGGGCGTCTCCCGCACCCGCCAGGCCGCTCGCGGCCTGGGAAAGATCAGCTCGTAGCGGCGGTCTTCGGAAGGGGTCCAGAGCAGGCCGCCCGCTGGCAGCAGGTTGACATCGTAGCGGTCGAGGTAGATCACGCCAGCGACAAGGCGAAGTTGTTCGCTGAATTCCCAAGCGCCAAAGCCGTGGCCGGTGATGCGGAAGGCCTGCGACGTGTCGTTGACGAAGTCGCTGTACCAGCCGGGCGCGACTGCCAGGTCGACGCCCAGCCGCTGGCCGATCTTCCGCATCCAGCGGGCCTGGATGTAGGCGTCGTAGAGCTGGGCGGGCAGGCCGGGATCGAGCGGGCCAGGTACCTCGTCGACGAAGACCGTGCCGAAGCCGGGTGTGACCAGCAGCGGTGAATCGACGGTGGGTGCCGGCATCCCGATCGTGGCGCTGGTCTCGAGCCAGGTCAGCCCCAGGCCGTTGTCGCCCAGGCTGGGCAGCTCAGTGGCGGTGAAGATCAGCTGCTGCAGCGGGCCGGGCTTGGCCCCGGGAGGCAGCTTGCGGCCGGCGGGCGGTGAAAACTCCTGCGGCGGTTGGCCCGGTGGGGCAAGGCCGTCGGGCAGGAGCGGCTCGGTGAGGTCCTGAGGATCGCCCAGCGCCGCCACCCGCAGCGGTGGGCGGTCGGCAACGGGCGGCAGGGCCGTGAGGCCTGGAAAGCGGTCGGCGGTTTCTGCTGGGAACGGCGGCAGCGGCTCCTCGGCATGGCCGAGGAGTGGCTGCAGAGCCAGCAGGGTGAGCAGAAGCAACAGTCGCATACAGGATTCCGGCGGTCGGCCTCGCCTCATCAGGCGGCTGAGGCGAATGCCGTGTTAGTAGGCCAGCCCGAGGCGAAACATGAACGTGTCGTCGAGGTTCTGATACTGCGGTGGACCGTCGACGAAGAAGAGCTGCCGGTAGAACACGTAGCCGACCTCAAAGTTGCCAGCCAGGCCGGTGGCGGTGACCGGCACCCACTCGGTGCCGAGGGTCACGCGGATGTCGTTGTAGTCGAAGGGGGAGATCTGCCCCGTGCTGCGGCGGAAGGTCCAGGCGCCGCCGCCATACTCGCCGGCGAGATACCACCAGATGGAGTGCTTGTTGACGTTGATGATTCTGTGCGACGCCCGCGGGGCCGGGAAGAAGATGTCGTAGCGAGAGTCGGCGTCGGGGGTCCAGGTGATGCCGCCTGCCGGCAGGATTTTGACCAGGTTTCGGTCGAGGTAGACCACGCCGAGCTTGCCCTGCATGGTCGGCGTGAGATTGATCGTGCCGATGCCGCGGCCCATGATGCGCCAGCTGTCGGTGGTAAACACGTCCCAGTTGGTGAACACGCCCACGCGAATGCCGAGCTCCGCGCCAAACAGCGGGGTGAACTGCGGGTTCCAGGCGGCGTCGAGGAAGCCGTCGTAGGTGTTGGGAGGCAGGTCGGCGAGCATCGTCGCGGTGGTCTGCGGACCATCCCAGAGCTGTAGGCCAAAGCCCGGTGTGACCAGCAGCGGGGCGTGGTTGAGATTGGCTGGTGAGTTGTGGAAGAAGGGGATCGCGAAGGTGGCGGTGGTGTCGAGTTCGTTGACGGCCACGCTTGTGCCCTGGCCGTTGCCGGCGAGGTAGGCCCAGCTGCCGCGGACTCCCTGAAAGAGCCGCATCGTCTGCTGAAACGAGGAGTTTTGCTGCGGATACCCGGGCTGGAAGAGGTACTGCTGGGGAGGTCCAGCGGTGCCCTGCGTCGGCATCATGTTGGGCGCGGTGGTGGAGTATCCCGGGTAGCCGGGCTGGCCGCCCATGGCCGAGCTGGCAAACGGCTGCTGGGGGATCACCGCCGGCTGCTGCGGAGGAAGCTGTGTTGCCTGCGGAGCAAAGGGATCCCAGGTGGGGGGAGGTGGCGAGAGCGGTGTGCCGTAGCCGCTGGGCGCCTGGGCAAGCCGGTCGAGCGACGACGCTGCCGGTGGTGGCAACGAGGTGGTCTGAGCGTGTGACGGGCTGAGCCCACACACGGCAAGCCCCACCGCCGCTGCCAGGAGCATCGTCCAGCGGCGGCAGTCGCAGGGCAAACGGGCAGTCATGTGTGGAGTGAAGCTCTGTCGCACGCCTGGCTCACGATGGCTATGCTGCCGCAGATCGCCTGCGGCCATGATGGAAAATCGCGGGGAGGTACCACGCCGCTTCGGCAGCGGTCAAGGTCGTCATCACGAATGCGGGCTGCCTGGAGCTGCGGCTTGCCTGCCTTACCAGAGGTCCGCGGTCTCCCACACCGCCCATGGCACCACCACTTTCCAGCGTTTGTGGCTTCCGCATGCAGCCAGTTTCTCGATCCTCTGCCGTCACCCCAGGAGCCGAAGGCGCAGGCGGCGTCGATCCGATCGACCTGCAGCGGCTGGTGGCGATTGGCCGACTGGTCACGGTGGAGCATCTCCCGGTCGCCGACTCAACGATGCACCGCGGCCGCGAGCTGGCGGCAGCGTCGCAGACCGCCGCGCTGCCTGCGGTGGTGCTTGCGGATCAGCAGACCGATGGTCGTGGGCGGCGGGGGGCAGGCTGGTGGCAGGCCGCCGGCAGCCTGGCGATCACCCTTGTGGTCGACCCAGTCTGGCTAGGCTGGCCACCATCTGGCCGCTCGCCTGCGGCGGCAGGCTGGTCGCTCGCCTGCGGGATCGCCCTGGCGGAGTCGTTGATGGCCGTCGTGCCGCCGCTCACGGTCGGGCTGCGGTGGCCCAACGATGTCGAGGTGGCCGGTCGCAAGCTTGCAGGCATCCTGGCGGAAGTGTCGCCGTCAGGACAGGTGCTCTTTGGGATCGGCGTCAACACGGCGGGGCGAATAACGGAGGCCCCGCTCCCGCTGCGAGAGCGGCTGGTGACGATTCCCGATCTGATCGGTGAGCCCCTGCCACGGCAGCAGCTGCTGGAAGCCTTTCTGCCGCGGCTCTGGAAGCTGCTCACGGCCTTAGCGGCAGACCCTGCGGTGCTGCGGCAGCGGTACGCTCCGCTGTGCACGCTGACGGGAGCGGCCGTGACCTTTCATCATGGCGAAGAACAGGTTCTGGGCATCTGTCAGGGCATCGATGCCGAAGGAGCCCTCTGCATACAGACCGCGCACGGGGAGCGAAGGTTTCATGGCGGCAGCCTCACGCCGCAGAGCAGCCAGTGGAGGCCGGCAGCATCGTCCGGCTCATGACGGCCGGCGGGCGACGACGCAGAGCTCGCGACCACCAGAGGAGAGCTGGCGGGCAGTGGGTGTGAAGCCCCAGCTGCGGAAGCGGTCGAGCCAGGCGGGGAGATCAGCTGCCCGCTTCCACTGCGGCAGCTTGAGGGTGGCGATGATCCCCTGCAGGCTCGTGCCTGGTGCCGTGGCCACCCGCTGCAGCGCGTCCATCGTGCTCGAGGGATCGATGTTCATGTCGGTGACGAGCCAGTCGAAGCCCCGCAGCTGCCGCAGCCGCACATCACGGGCCCGCATCTGCCAGTGTTCGAAGCGTGGGTGCTCGGCCACACGCGGATCGATGTCGGCCGGGTCGATGCCCACCACCGTCAGGCCCAGCGAGAGGAGCCGTTGGCTTGCACCGCCTGGTGCCGCGCCGAGTTCGCAGGCCCGCTGTCCGGCCCGCACGGGAACCTCGAAGACCGCGACCGCCTCATCAAGCTTCAGCCAGGCCCGCGAGACCGCGTCTTCAGGGAGCCGCCCCGGATAGAAGCCCCCTGGCCAGCAGCTCGATGGCGATGCCGCGGTGTGCCAGCCGACCCAGGCTCGGCCAGGTGCGTCGATGACGATGCTGAGCACATCCTCACCTTTCGAGGCGATGCTGCCGGCTGCTGCGTCGCTGCCGTCGCTGGCCGGGGGGCAGCCGAGCATGGCCGCGACGGTCGCATGCAGCTCGACCGCCGCCGGCAACACGTCGGCAGACGCAGCCTCCTGTGGCTTCCGCCGTGGCGGAGCGGCTCGCTGCCAGACATGCAGATGGTGAGGCGTGGAGCGGGTGGCTGCTGCTGCGGTGGCCAGCTCGTGCACAGACGAGCCGGTGACCTGCCCAAGCGACAACGCACTGCTGCGGGCAAAGGGCAGCCCGGACGCGTCGGGAAGAGCCATGCCCTCGGGCATGCGGAAGGTGACAGCGCCGCGCCGCCAGGCGGCCCGCATCAGCTGCGGCAGCATCAGCTGCTGGGTGAGAAAGAGTCCTTCCTCAGCACCGGGCTGGCAGGACACGAGCAGAAAACGGCTGGCCGCAGGCTGTGCTGCGGAGCCGGTGGGTGGGTGGGGAGCGTCGGTCATGGGTGAAGTATGGAAGCACCGTGCCTGTGAAAAAATCAGGCCGGCCCGGGCGCCCAAGGGCCCGGGCCGGCCTTTCTCGTCTGGACGTGGGTGGGTGCCTTGCCGGTGCCCGCGAGGGAGCCTCCGGCTGGACCGCCCGATCTTGTCGACCCGAAGGCCAACCAAAGCGGGGAAGACCTTAGATCTTGGCCTTCTTGGCGACCTTCTTCTTGGCGACCTTCTTGGCCACCTTCTTCTTGGCGACCTTCTTAGCCACCTTCTTGGCGACCTTCTTCTTGGCGACCTTCTTAGCCACCTTCTTCTTGGCGACCTTCTTCGCGGCCTTCTTCTTGGCCATAGAAATGGCTCCTTGCCATGAGTGCCCATTTACTCAACACGCGACCAATCCCCTGGGCACTCGAAGTGGAGATTGGTCGTCGATAACGAAAAATCGGTGTGCCTGCTCTCGCGTGCAGCGGCTGCCTCTCTGAGTGGTCATCTCCAAAGGCCAAAGCGGCGAGAAGATGCTTGGACCACGTGATGTCTGGTCAGAAACCCTGTGAAGTGGACAGCCAGCCTGATGTGATCCCACCGTCGTGACGCTGACGGCTCCCCTGGATCGAGCGACCAGTTTCTACAGGAGGGAAGTCTTCCTGCAGCTGCAATGGAGGTGGCGGTCACGTTTGAGGCATCCAGCACTCGTGTCTGCTGCACTCGAAGTCGTTCGAGTGCGTCGCCCGATTCATCGTTGAAGGAATCACTTGATGAAGTCGAAGCAACAACACGTCAGCATGATTGGGTGAGTTGTCGATGATGATGAGGAAAACTGTCAAGACTGGATCGATGATCGACAACGAAAAATTTGGTCCATTGAAGATGGCGAGCCACTATGTCGATGGACCGTCACGGGTATCATCACCATCCCTTCATCCCACCAACGCAACGCACGACAGACATGAGCACCACAGCATCCGCATCGTCTCACGACCACGCACGTCAGCCGCTTGCTCTTGCGCGGCGCATGCAGTCGCTTCAACCTTCCGCCACGCTGGCGATGGCCGCGAGGGCCTCAGCGATGAAGGCGGAGGGGATCGATGTGATCGATCTTTCGGTGGGTGAGCCCGACTTTCCCACGCCGGCCCACATCTGTGCTGCCGCCGAAGCGGCGATTCGCGCGGGCCACACGAAATACACGCCTGCCGCTGGCATTCCTGCCCTACGGAAGGCGGTGGCTGCCGATGCCAGCCGTCGCACCGGCCGCGAGGTGACGGCGGCCGAGGTGATCGTGTCCAACGGGGCAAAGCACTCCCTGCACAATGTCTTCACCGCCCTGCTCAACGACGGCGACGAGGTGATCGTGCCGACGCCCTACTGGGTCAGCTATGCAGAGCTGGTGAAGCTTGCCGGCGGCACACCAGTGCTGCTGGAAACCCGCCTGGAAGACGACTTCAAGCTGCGGCCGGAGGCTTTGGCGGCGGCCGTCACGCCAGCCACGCGGATGCTGCTGCTCTGCTCACCGAGCAACCCGACCGGTGTCGTCTACTCAGCCGAAGAGCTCGCAGCGCTGGCCGACGTGGTGCTCGAGAAGAACCTGGCAGTCGTGTCGGACGAGATCTACGACCAGCTGGTGTTTGACGGCCGGCAGTCGGTCTCCTTTCCCACGCTGCGGCCGGGCCTGGCTGAGCGAACGATCGTGGTCGCGGGCGTCAGCAAGACCTACTCAATGACCGGCTGGCGGATCGGCTGGACGATTTCGCCGGTGCCGCTCGCCAAGGCGATGGGCAGCCTGCAGAGCCAGGAGACGAGCAACCCCTCAAGCATCAGCCAGTATGCGGCCCTGGCGGCGCTGGAAGGCCCTCAGGAGTGCGTGGCGGAGATGTGCCAGGCGTTTCAGAAGCGGCGCGACCTCGTGGCGGCGGGCCTGCGGGCCTTGCCGGGCATCCGGATTCCGGAGATTGGCGGGGCTTTCTACGCCTTCTTTGACATCTCGTCGCACCTCGGCACGTCCTACGGCGGGAAGCCGATCACCACGAGCGTCGAGTGGTGTGAGGCGCTGCTGGAGGCTGAGCAGGTGGCCACCGTGGCTGGCAGTGCGTTTGGCGCCGAGGGGCATGTGCGGATGTCGTTTGCCGCCTCCGAAGCGAAGCTCACCGACGGCCTGGCCCGTATCGGCCGGTTTCTCAGCACCGCCGAGTGAGCGTGTGTGTGGGCTGCTGCGTCGATGCTTAGGCGGCGGGCATTTCCACCACCGCCTTGAGCACCCCGGAGCCGGGTTCCAGGAGCGTGGGGAAGACCGCCGCCGTGTCGGCGAACGGCACCCGGTGGGTGATCCACGGACGGGTGTCGATCTGCTGCTTTTCGATCAGCCCGATGATGCGGGTGAAGTCGCCCGGGAGGGCGTTGCGGCTGGCGAGGATCGACAGCTCCCGCCGGTGCATCACAGCCGCATGGGAAAACGAGAGGTTCTGCTGGGTGATGCCCACGTAGACCAGCCGTCCACCGTAGCTGCACAGCGCCAGCGCGGTGCTCATGCTCTGATGGCTGCCGGTGGCGTCGACCACGACCTCTGCCATGCGGCCTTCGGTCATCATGTGGAGCGTCTGCTCATCGTCGGGCGTGCCGGTAGCCAGCAGGGTTTCGCCGACGCCGAGCCTGTCGCGTGCGAAGGCCAGCCGCGACTCGGCCATGTCCATCAGGATCA
This sequence comes from uncultured Planctomycetaceae bacterium, assembly GCA_937900985.1. Taxonomy (GTDB): domain Bacteria; phylum Planctomycetota; class Planctomycetia; order Pirellulales; family UBA1268; genus M30B53. The sequence goes on from CALCGM010000726.1 coordinate 7,813, forward strand.
CTCGGCTGCCGGCAAGCCGAGCAAACTCCACCGCCGAGAGGCCGATCGGCCCAGCCCCGATCACGACCACCGCCTCCTGCTGCGTTGGCCCCGCCCGGTTGATCGCATGGCAGCCGATCGCCAGGGTCTCCACGAGGGCGTTCTCGGCAGGCGTCAGCTGCGGTGAGCGGTGTAGCTTGCGGGCAGGCAGCGTGGAGAGGGGCTGAAGGCCGCCGTCGCAGTGCACGCCGAGGGTCTGGTTGTGCTCGCAGCAGTTGGTCAGGCCGCGGCGACAGGAGTGGCAGGCTTGGCAGTTGAGGTAGGGCTCGACGCAGCAGCGGTCGCCGATGGCCACGTTGGTGACCCCCTCACCGACCGCGACCACGACAACGCTCAGCTCGTGACCCGGAATCCGCGGGTAGCTGAAGTAGGGCATCGTGCCGCGGTAGCCGCCGTAGTCGGTGCCGCAGATGCCCACAGCCTCCACGCGAACGACCGCATCGCCAGGTCCGGGAGCTGCCGGCTCGGGAACATCCTGATAGGCAAACGAACCGGGCTTCTCAAGCACGAGTGCCTGCATGTCGCATCCTTTTCTGCAGTGGAGTGTGTGATGCCTGGTGAAAGCGGAAAGGGTCAGCGAGTGAGGCCGTAGAAACGGCTCGCTGTGCCGCCGAGGATCAGGGCCTGCTCGGAGTCGCTGAGCCTGGCGATGAAGTCGGTGACGATTGCCACGACATCAGGGTATTCGGCAGCCAGCAGGCAGACCGGCCAGTCGCTGCCCATCATCAGCCGCTTGGGGCCAAAGGCCTCCAGAGCGACCTCAAGGTAGGGGGCAAAGTCGGCCCGCTTCCATCCCTGCCAGGCGGCCTCGGTGACGAGCCCGGAGAGCTTGCAGGAGACGTTGGGGTGCCGGGCGAGCGCTCGAAGATCCGCCTGCCAGGGGTCGAGGATGCCGGGCTTGATCAACGGCTTGGCGAGATGATCGAGCACGAAAGGCTGCTCAGGCATCATGCCGGCCAGTTCCACAGCGGCGGGCAGCTGAGATGGGTAGAGCAGCAGGTCGTAGGTCAGCCCGAAGCCGTGCAGCTGCCGGAGCCCGCCGACAAACGCCTCGCCGAGCAGAAACCGCACGTCGGGCTCGTCTTGCACGACATGCCGCACCCCGACAAACCGTGGGTTGGCCGCAAACTCTCGCAGCTGCTCGCCGACCTCGTTGCTGCGGAGGTCGACCCAGCCGACAACACCGAGAATCGCCGGATGCTTGGCGGCCAGGTCGAGCAGCCACCGCGTTTCCTCGATGGTCTGGCGGGCCTGCACCGCCACGCTGCCGGCGATCCCTTCGGCTGCCAGCAAGGGAGCGAGGTCGGCCGGCAGGTAGTCGCGGGCGAGCCGCTCCATGCCCTCGCCGATCCAGCCATACTCCGCAGGATCGTAACGCCAGAAGTGCTGGTGGGCATCGACCCGCATCGCGGTCTCCTCACTCGGAAAGCGTTAGTTGTTTTCGGGAAGGCCTTCAACATGGCCGATGTTGTTCACCGGGGCAAAGATCTGCTGCACGTCGGCGAGCAGCTCCTCGTCCAGCGGTTCGGCAGCCCATTCGGCCCAGGCTCGAATGTTGGCTGGATTGGCGCTGCCGGCAATCGTGGTGGCGATGTCGGGGTTGGCCAATGAAAACTGGAGAGCGAGCTTGGCGATCGGTGTGCCCCGAGCGCGGCAGAGCTCTGCCGCTTTGCGGGCTGCCGCCTTCACCTCCTCAGGCTCCTTCAGCCAGGCCGGCAGCGGAGCGTCGGTCAGCAGCCGGGCGCTGAAAGGGCCGGCGTTCATCACGCCGATGCCCTTGGCCTTGAGATACGGCACCGTCTCATCAGCGAAGCGGGTGTTTTGCAGGGTGTATTGGTTGTAGCTGAGCACGCAGTCGACATCGGCGGAGTCGCAGATGAAGCGAAAGATCTTCTGCGGGTAGCCTGAGAAGCCGACAAACCGCACCTTGCCGGCGGCCTGGGCCTGCCGCAGGGCCGGCAGGGTTTCGTCGATGATCTGCTGCATCGGCACAAACTCGATGTCGTGGCACAGCGCGATGTCGAGGTGGTCGGTGCCGAGGCGGTGCAGCGAGACATCGATGCTCTCGGCGACGCGGCGGGCGGAAAAGTCGAAGTGGGCGAGGTCGTAGCGGCCGAGCTTTGTGCACAGCAGGTAGTCGTCGCGGGGAATATCCCGCAGGGCAACGCCCAGCAGCACCTCGCTCATGCCGCGGCCGTAGAAGGGGCTCGTGTCGATCAGCGTCAGGCCGCAGTCGAGGGCGGTCCGCACGCTGCCGAGGGCCTCCTCAAGGGTCACACGGCGAAACTCCTGGCCGAGCGAGGAGGCGCCGAAGGCGAGGATGGGAACCTCCAGGCCGGTCGTTCCGAGCGGGCGGGTCTGCATGGTGGACTTTCAGGTTTGCGGCGGGATGGCGGCTCAGGAGAAGGTGCGGCAGCCGAGGGTGAGCAGCAGATTGGCCCAGGGCTGCGTTTCGGCCGTCTGGATCGTGAGCACATGGTCGGCTGACGCGACAGCCTCGTAGAAGTCCCACTTCACGATCGGCTCGAGCTCGCACGGGCTGCCCGCCTCGGTGAGGATGCGGCGGTAGTCGGCCCACACCGGCGGGTCGCCGGGAGTGGCGGCGGCATAGGGGTCGTCGCGGTCGATGCCCATCGTGTGGACCTCATCGATCTGCACTGTGGCCACGATCGCCTCAAACACCTGGGCGACCGTGGGCACGCCGGGGCTCAGCTGCAGCGAGATCAGCTCTGCCCGCGGGCCACGCTTGTTGGCGGCAGGATAGTTGCCATCGGCGATCAGCACCTTGGAGTGATGCCCGGCCGTGGCCAGCACGCGGAGGATGTCGGGATGCACAAGTGGGGTGTTGAGCATGGTTGGAAGCGAAGCCTCTTCGATCTGCGGGAACGGCCAGCCTTAGCGGCGGGCGGCGTAGGAGAGAAAACTGCGGATGCTCGCCGAGGCCGCTTCGTGGGCGGTCGGCAGCGGAAAAATCTCAGCGGAGAGGTAGCCGCGGTAGCGGATCGCCTCGAGCGCGGCCACGATCGGCTTGGCCTCGGTGTGGCCCATGCCGATCGCTCGCCGGTTGGAGTCGGCCCAGTGGAGATGGCCGAGATGTCCGGCGACCTCCCGCAGCGTTGCCGCGAGATCGACCTCTTCGATGTTCATGTGAAAGAGGTCGCACAGCAGCTTCACATGCCGCAGCCGGTGTTGGTCGAGGAAGGCGGCGGCCTCCACCTGTCGGGTGAAGAGGTCGGTCTCGTAGCGGTTGAGCGGCTCGTAGAGAAACACCTGCCCGTGCCGAGCGGCCCGTTCGCCAAGTGTGGTCAGGGCGTCGGCGAGCAGCTGCCTGGCGTCTGCCAGCGGAACCTGGTCGCTCGACCGGCCCTGCATCGAGCCGAGAATCGCGGGAGCCGAAAAGCCCGCCGCGGTGTCGATCATGCCTTCGATGAAGCGGATCGCCCGGGCCCGCACATCGGGATCGGGGTCGACCAGTGAGAGCCGCTGGCAGACCCAGCCGGCCCCCGTGCCCACAGCGGCCAGCGACAGGCGGTGGGCGGCAAGCAGCTCTTTGAGCTCGGCCGCCGGAAAGCGCTCGGCATCAGCGGCAAAGATCTCCACGGCGTCGAAGCCAAGCTCGGCAGCCTGGCCGCAGGCCTCGGCGAGCGTGGGCAGCGGGCTCTCCTCGCCAGGCTGACGGCAGTGAAACACAAACGGGCCGCCTCGCGCCTGCGGCACGAGGCTGATGGTGATGGCGGATCTCATGTCGATGCTCCCGAAGGGCGGTCTGTGAGAAAGAGCGGACGCATGTGTCGCTCAAAGAGGTTCTCGGTGACCTGCCGGGCGACGATGTCACGGTTGGCCACAAGCAGATCGGTGTAGCGAGTGCCCTGCTTGGCGGCGAGCTTGAAGGCGACGTGCAGCAGCTGCCGCAGCGAGGCATTGAAGCCCGGGTGTGTGGGCACATGCCGAATCGCCGCAGCGAGCTCCGGGCCGCTCCAGCTGCGGAGCGTGTCGGGATCGGGCAGGCTCGCCCGATCGATGTCGATCACCGCGGCGTAGGGGGCGGTGAGCGTGTCGATGTCGGCAAAGGCCGTGGCATAGATTTCGCGGGTCAGTTCCAGGCCGTCGCCTCCGGCCTCAGCCAGCCCGATCAGCTCCTCAAGCCAGGTGGTGCCGGCGGTCTTGATGTGGAAGCCGGCGGCAGTTCGGGCAGCTGCCTCGCGGATCACGGGGTAGAGCGAAAACTTGTCGCTGCCGGAGTGAACCGAGAGCTTCAGTGAGCTCGGCAGGCCGTAGGCGGCCGCGGCGTGGGCGAGGACGGCGATGTCGTCGTTGAACTCGCGGGTGAACTGCTCCAGGTCGCCCACGTAGTCGACCCCCTTATTGAAGCGTCCGGTGAACTTCGGGGCGATCGTTTTGACTGGGATCTTCTCGTCGGCGAGCAGGGCCAGGATCACCAGCAGCTCCGGAGGCGTCTGCGGGGCGTCGGTCTCGTCCATGCTCACTTCGGTGACAAACGGCTCGCCACGCCTGGCATCAATGTGCCGCCAGAGGGCTCCGGCTTCCCGGCAGGCCGAGAGGTAGTGCCTGGCGATGCGGCGGGTCTCGTCGGCGGAGAGCGGAAGGGCCGCTTCGATGCCCTCGACCTGCACCGGCTCCGCGAGCTCCGGATGACGAGCCAGAAAGGCCTCCACGTCGCTCGCCTCAGCTGGCCTGCCGATGGCGTCGGCCACATCGATCGTGAAGAAGTCACTGCAGGCGAGATAGCCATCGACCGTCTCCAGCCGGATATGGTCGGCATCGACATACCAGGGATGGCTCCAGCCCCGAGCCGCCACGGCCGCGGCTGCAGCCTCACGAACACTCGCCGGCTCACTGCCAACGAACGTGTGCTCGCGATGCGACTTGTTCCAGACGGGGGCAGCAATCACGCCGTGGCTGGCGAGCTGCTCAAAGGCGGCCAGCTGGGCCGCGGCCTCGTGGGCGAAGCGGTCTCCGACACCGAAGGAAAAACGGGGCAGCGACATGGGCTGTTCTCAATCACGGGGAGCAGTTGGCAGTTCCGAGTGTCCGCAGTGTAGGGTTCGCCGTTGCCAATGCGAACGCATCGGGCAACTGAGGCAGACGACGTGTCAGCCTGGAGCTGCAGAACCTTGAGCCGCCGACACCGGCTCTGCCGGGAGAAGCCAGGTTGCTACAAGGCCCAGTCCATAGATCAGGCCGCAGATGGTGCCAATGCGGGCGTAACTGCCCGCAAAGGTGGTGAACAGACTGCCGGCAGTGAACACGCCTGCGGCGGTCGCAAAGCGACCAACGTTAAACGCCAGGCCAGCCCCAGAAGCGCGAATGCGTTCCGGGAAAAAAGCTGGAAGGAAAACGGCAAGCCAGCCAAAAAATAGGGTCGCCAAAAAGCCCTGCAGAAAAACCAGGAGGTGGAACGACGGCTCGAGCGGCGCGGAGAGCTGAAACATCGCCACCGTACTGGAGAGCGCTCCGAAACTGATCAACAGGTAGGACCTTCTTCGCCCGAGCCAGCGAACGAGCTGCGCCCCCGTGAAGCTCCCCAAGGTTGCCCCGAGGGCCCACCAGCCCTGCGTCGTCGCCTTGTAGCCAGGGTCGGTCGGGGAGGCGACATGATCCGCCCAAGGAATCATCCACTTCCCAGCCGACCAGGCGGCCACCAACGGAATAGCTGCCACGAGCATCGCGGTGAGCGTCGTGGGGAGCAGCGTGGAGGTAAAGAGCTCGCGGATTGCTGGCGGGGCTTGCCGCACTCTCTGCTGTGACGCAAGCCACCGCGGTGACTCAGGGAGAAAGAGCAAGACAACAACACCGAGCACTGCAGGGATTCCGCCCAAGAAAAACAGCCATCGCCACGAGTCTGAGGTGATTGGCAAAAAGCGAGCCAGCTGAGAAAGGAGCAGGATGCCAAAGTTGAGCCCAGCGCTCATCACACCGGAGACAACAGGCCGTGAGCCCTCAGACCAGCATTCCGCGACGAGCGCCATGCCGTTGGGCCACATCCCGCCCACGCCGAGGCCCACGAGAAACCGCATTGCCAGCATTTCTTCCTGCGAACGGACCCAGCCGCCAGCGAGGGCGAAGATGGAGTAGAAGAGGATGCTGATGCCCATTGCACGCGTTCTGCCAACTCGGTCGCCGAGGTTTCCAAGGAGAATCCCACCGATCGCCGCACCGAGCATCAACGCGGCCGTGAAGCGGGCAAACCAGACGCCGCCAAGTTCGGGGGTGTAGGCATCTCCCAGGAGGCTCCTCGAGACCGAGAGCGAGGCCACAGGCATCAGCCCCAGTTCGATGCCATCAAAGATCAGCCCTGTGCAGGCACAGGCGAGCACGGCCACCCGAGCGCCGCGGGAAAGCGTTTCACTCATTCGGTCATCTCCCGCATGGCCTGAAAGATCGCACTGTTGTCGTGAGCGCCGTGCCCAAGCGCTTCAGCCTCTTCAAGCAGCTGGCGGTGCGTGTCGGTCAACCGTAAAGAAACATGTTGTTTGTCGGCTGCGGCCAGCATCAGCCGCACGTCTTTGAGGTGCTGCGAGAGCCGGGCTTGGGGGGTGAGATCTCCGGCGATCATTTTTGGGCCCTTCGTTTCCAGCTGGCGTGAACTCGCTGGGCTCGCACGCAACACACGAAGCGTGGTGTCGAGGTCGAGGCCCAGCGCCTCGGCGAAGAGCAGCCCTTCCGCCGCCGCTACTCGATTGAGGCCGAGAATTAGATTGCTCACGAGTTTCGTGCGGGCTGCATTCCCAGAGCGGCCAACGTGAAAACAGTGGGTGCTGAGCACATCCCAGAGATCACGGCAGCGTTCGAAAGCCGAGAGACTGCCGGCGACCATCACGGTGGCCTCTCCGCGGCGAGTCTGTTCACTCGAACCCGAGATGGGCGCGTCGAGATACACGCCCCCAGCCTTGGAAACCTGCTCTGCGAGCCGTTCACTCGATTCGGGGCTGCCCGTGGTCGTGTCGATGACGATCGTTTCGGCAGAAATGTCATCCATCCATGGGGCAAGGACCTCCTCAACCACATCGCTGGAGTAAAGGCTCACGATCACACGGGTGGTGGCGGTGAGGGGTCTGTCGCACCAGGCGGCACCCATCGTCAGAAGTGGCGTGGCCTTCGACGGCGTGCGGTTCCAGACGTGAACACGCCAGCCATGGTCATGCAGCCGCTGGGTCAGTGCGGTGCCCATCAGGCCCAGGCCGATCACGCTGATTGCTGAATCGCTCGCAGCCATTCGGTTACTCATGGGCTGCACGCTCCTGCGAGGGACTGACGGCTGCAGCCTCGACTGCGGCGTCGTACGCGTCTCCCTCGTGGATCATGGCTGTGAACCGGAGGGTCAGTGGCTTGCCGGCGGAGACGACGACGCGGCTCGGCTCGCCCTGCTGCATCGCCGCGCGACCAAAGGGATTGGCGACAACCACGCCGTAGGCCCTGTTGTGCCACCAGCTCTCGCGGAAGTTGGCTGGATCTGGGATCAGCGTGATGCCGACAGCATGGCCATCGACCCGCCCGCTGGTGTCGCACCAGGCCGCCGGTTGGCCCCAGGTCTCGGCAGCTGAGGAAAGGCCCGATGAGCTGGTGATCCTGCCGCCGTTGTGCTCCGTCAGCGGGGTCGCCATGCGGGCAGCAAAGCCCATTTCTTCTTGATCGCCAAAGACAATCGCATCGCCTTCGCTTGAGAAGACCACTGTCCAGTCGACGGCCCAGCCGTGAGGACGGGCCCTGAGCCGAAGATGGCTGTCCATGGTGGCGAGTCGTGTGCTCTGGGCAGTGAGCAGGCCGGAGCGTGTTGCGAAGCGGAGCATGCCGGAAGCCACCGTGGGCGGCTCGAGAAACCGTTCGTGCACGATGCGGCCACGATTCCGCCAGAAGTCTTCTCCGCTGATGTCACCAAACGCCAGCCAAATCCCCGGATGCATGTCGGCATGGTCGTCCGCATCGATGCCTGTGCGGGGAGGATGAGGCCGTGTGACGGGAGTGCCGCTGCGGGTGTGGACGTTGGCGAAGAAGGGCCGCAGCACCTCGGCATCTGCATACACGTACGCGGCGATCTTTTGGCCGTTGAGGGAGAGCACCAGTTCGCCAGGCTGCTCTTCAACTCCAAACGTGTCGGCGGCAATCGCGGGCGTGGCGAGTGGTTCGCTGATGAGGACCAGCACCGTGGCAAGTAAGACCTTGATGACGTCCATGCGGCCCCCTTTGTCTGAGAGAATCAAAGGATAAGTCTATCCTGCGGGCCACCGGAGATGGGCCGCAGATCGAGGGCCGAGTGGCCGGGTTTCAGAGCGTGCTATCCGAGGAAATCCGGGGAGGAAAATGGTGAGGGATGCGATGACGAACGACAGTGCAGCAGTCATCGTGGCCGGGGGCGGTGGGAGGCGATTGGGCAGCCCGGTGGGGGGCAAGGCTGCGGTTTTGCTCGGCGGACAGTCGCTGCTGCAGCGGGTGGTGGCAGCCGTCAGCGATGCCATACCGCGGCTGGTGATCGTGAAGGCGGCGGGGCAGTCGCTGCCGCCGCTGGCGACCGGACCTGGTGTGATCATCGATGTGGTCGACGATTCGCAGCCTGGCGGTGGTCCGCTCGCCGCCGTGGTCGATGGGATGCGTTTCCTCGCCGCGTCACGCCGGCCGCCGGCTGGCTGTCTGCTGGCCTCGTGCGACCTGCCACAGCTTTCGGCAGGGGTGGTGCGGTATCTGCTTGAGGTGAGCCTGAGCCACAGGGCCGAGGCGTGGGCGGTGCCGCAGGTGGCTGGACATCCCCAGCCGTTGGTCTCGGTGATGCCGCTCTCCCTGCTGCCGACAGTCGAGCAGTATCTCGGCCTCGGCCGCCGCGATCTGCGAGGGCTGATGGAGGCAGTGCCCACGCGGCTGGTGGACGAGGCTGCGCTCCGCGGTCTGGATCCGGACCTGGCATCGTTTCTTGATATCGACACGGCCAGCGATCTTGCGACAATCGGCCGAAGAAGCGACACACCACCGCCCGCTGAAGCATGACCGCCCAGAACGGTCGTTGGGATCCTGCGGGTTTTATCGACTGGTCCTCCAGAGTTGCGGACAGATCAGACGACGAACACAGAGCGCGAGAGATTGCTGCGGCCTCTCCTCCCGCCCCCGGATGGATCCGGTGGAATGACGGCCAGGAGCATCCGTCGATGGCGTGGTGGAGACGAAAGCAGGA
>CALCGM010000727.1 GCA_937900985.1 uncultured Planctomycetaceae bacterium
GGCGAAGGAACGGCGTGGATCCGAGCCAATCGCGGCAAGTGGCTCTCCGTCACGCTGCTGCTCGCGGTGGGCGTGGTGATGATTTCCGGCTGGATGCGGGGCCTGCATGTGGGGCCGAACCAGCCGATGGATGAAGCGGCCGCTGGCGTGCAGCTGGAGGCCGCCGAGGTGCTGCCTGCTGAGGGCGAGGGGGAGGAGTGATGGACAAGAAGCAGAAGAAGCGGATGGAGGTGGTGCAGCAGAAGATTCAAAAGCTGCAGCAGCTGCTCTCGGCCGCGAAGAAGCAGCCAGACGATCCGGCGGAGATTCCGCGGATCGAGGGAGAGCTTGCGGCGCTGCACGAAGAACTTGGCAAACTCAAGCAATCGTGAGGGCGACGGAAGCCACCGAAGTCTGCTGCGGCTTTCCGCGGCCCTTCCTGGCCGTTGCCTGAGAGTATGATGGTGAGTGCCGGGGCATTGCTTGGAATCGCGGAATCATGGGCCTACTCGACTCGCTGAAAAAGGCGTTTGCCGGCAGCAATCCCCGCGTCGACCTTTCCACCCGCTTTGAGCGGCTTAAGGAAGCGGTCGCGGGGACGATGTCGAAGTTCTACAAGGCCCGCGACCTGACGTCGGGCTCGGTTGTGGGGCTGAAACTGCTCGATTCCAAGAAGCTCGACCCGATCGAGGCCCGCTATCGGGGCCTTGGCAAGCCGAGCGAAGGGGAGATCGGGCTGCAGATCTCCGGCGACAACATCGTGAAAACGCTCGAGTGGGGCGTGGCGCGGGATGGCACCAGGTTTGTGGTGCAGGAATACATCGAAGGCCCTGGCCTGCACGCCCTCCTCGGCCGACGGACGGAGATGGATCCTGCCACCCGGCTTGACCTCGTGCAGCAGGCTGCCAAGGCGGTCGCTGCCGTGCACGCGGCGGGATTCGTGCACCGCGATATCTGCCCGCGAAACTTCCTCCTCGAGCCTGGCGGCAGGCTCGTGCTGATCGACTTTGGCCTGACCGTTCCCGATAAGCCTGCGTTTATGCAGCCTGGCAACCGAGTGGGAACCCCGAGCTACATGGCCCCGGAGGTCGTCCGTCGCCGGCAGGCCGACCACCGGCTCGACATCTTCTCCTTTGGTGTCTCCGCCTACGAAATCCTCACCAATGAGCCTCCGTGGCCCCGCGGGGGAAGCGGTCATGCCGCCATGCGATCGTCGGAACCGACCGACATTCGCGATGTGTGCCCGGAAATCCCGGAGGCCCTGGCCAGGCTCGTGATGTCGTGCCTTTCGGCTGATCCCGACAAGCGTCCCGCGTCGATGGACAACATTGTGGCGGCACTCGAGGGGGTGCAGATGCCGCTGGCCGGCGGGCCATCGGCCTGAAAACCGCCAAACTCGCTGAAGGCCTTGAAGCGGGTTTCTGGCCACTTTAGGATACGAGGCCCACGAGATTTGCTCCTGCTTCTTCCTACAGGGATTGTTGAGGTTTCGCCATGACGATGGACAAGAGTCTCCGCGTTCGCAAGGGTTCTGCCGGATCCCGTGGCGTCCTCACCCGCGTTGAGCGGATTGCCAAGCTTGAGGAGCTCGGCACCTGGCAGGAAGGTCAGCGGCCGCTTGGCCTGCCCAAGGTGCGGGTCTACAAGGTGGTCCTCAAGAAGAAGAAGACGAAGAAGGAAGAGCCGGCTGCCGAGGCTGGCGGCAAGAAGAAGAAGTAGCAGCCTGCGGCGGCAGACCTGGTGCACGGTCTGCTCTGCTATGCCTTGCTGAGGCTGTCTGTGCGTGCCGTGTGCATTGCCAGACGGGCTGCCTCCTGGCCTGAGGCAATCACCTGCGGGATGCCGACGCCTTCGAGCGCAGCGCCCGCAAGGCCGCAGCCGGGGATGCCCTCCACCAGGCTTCTGATTCGGCCCACCCGCTCCAGGTGGCCGAGGTGATACTGAGGCATGGCGGCTTCCCACCGCTCGACGCGAGCGAGGGTGGGTGCTCCCTCGGCGCCGAGCAGGTCGGCGACGTCGCTCGTGGCCCGCTTGATGAGCGTGGCGTCGTCGAGGGTGGCCGCCTCGGGATCAAGGGCGCCGCCGAGAAACACTCGCAACAGCACGGAGTCGGCAGGGGCCCGCCTGGGGAACTTCGAGCTGGAGAAGCTCACCGCCAGGATCTTCCGCCGCTCCTGTCGCGGGATCACCAGGCCGGCGGCATCGAGCGGATGGGCAACCGCTTTCCGCGGATAGCCCAGGCAGACAACCGCTGAGCCGGCGTAGTCGATCGCAGCGAGCTCGTCGGCAAGGGGTTGGCTGATCCCGCGGATGATCGCTGCCGCTCGCGGCGCAGCCGCGGTGAGAATCACGGCATCCGCTTCCAGCACGCTCGCCGATGGAGATGCAAAGCCTGCGTCGGCAGCCGGGCTCTGGGCGGGCTCGAGCACGATCTGAAACCGGTCGGTCCGTTGCACCGCCGTGACCCGGGCGTGCAGCTGCTCGACGCCGCTGCTGCGGAGGGCCTGGCACCAACGGGTCGGCAGCGTGTCGAGGCCTGAGGCGAGGGTCACGAAGTTGCCGTAGCGGGCCCCCGCCGTGCCTTCCATGCCGCCGGCGGTGAGGAGACGTGTTTTTTCGCCCGCCCGCAGACTGCCCGACCGCTTTTCCATGGCGAGAAAGTCGGGCAGGGCTGCGGCCATGCTCAGCCGTGCCGGATCCGCGGTCCAGATGCCGGAAACCAGTGGCTGCACCAGCCGCTCAAAGGCCTCGCGACCGAGGCGGCGGACGGCAAACGCTTCGAGGCTTTCATCCGCCGCCGTGGAGGCGGGCACAAAACGCTCCAGCATCACCCGCAGCTTGCCTGCTGGCGTGAGGAGCGATGACGTCAGGATGCTCGAGAGCCGGCCGGGGACCATCAGGCGAAAGCCGGCCGGCACGGCATGCAGCCGACCGCGGCCAAGCACCAGGGCCCGCCGTGCGGTGGCCTGCACCGGGAGAATCTCTGCGTCCAGCCCGAGCCTCCGCACGGTGTCGAGGGCCTCAGGCCGCGTGGTCAGGAAGTTGTCGGCCGATCGCTCCACCAGCCAGCCATCGTCGCGGACCGTTTCCACAACACCACCGCCCCGGCCCGCGGCGTCAACGATCGTGGTCTGCCAGCCCTCGGCGGCCATCCGCTCCGCAGCTGCGAGCCCCGACAAGCCCGCCCCGATCACGACGCAGCGGCGAGAGGGAGATGTGGCTGGCGGCGGCATCATGGCGAGTTTCCTCAGGCTGCTGGCGAACCCTCCAGTTTACCTCATGCACGCAGCTTGCCCGCGTTCAGCGATGGCCGTCGGCCGGGCCACAGCTTCCCTGGGAAGACTCGAGAAACCACGGAATCTGGTCTGGACCGGCGGTGCTGGGATACCTAGTGTCTTCGCCTGAAAAGATTCCCGGCAGACCGTGGAACCAGTGGGAATCGAGACACCGATCGTGGAGGGATCCTGACGTGGCCACTCGCTTTGAGCGCAATATGTGCGGGGTGCACTGTAAGCCCGCCGCGACCGCACTGGCATCTATGGGCATGCTGACTCTCGGCCTGACGCCGATGGTCGTTCCTGGTGTGGCGGTCGCCGCCGAGCCCGACCCGGTGGTTGTCGCTGCCGAAGCAGGGGCGGCTCCCCGTGCCCTGATGCGGGTGCCGGGATGGATTGAGTCGATCGGCACGAAGCGGGCCGCCCAGGGCGAGCAGCCGCTCCAGCTGGCCACGCAGTTTCCTGAGGCCACCGCAGCAGCAGGAGCAGCAGGCCCGACGGCGTTTGAGTCGTCGACGACTGATCTGCCGCCAGCCGACACCAGCTTCCCCACAACAATCGAGCCACCTGCCCGTCTGCAGGCGTCCCCCGGTGGGCGGCTGCTGAGGAGTCATCAGGGGCAGCCTCAGTCGTTCGCGACGCTCACCAGCGGCTGGACGGAGATTGCTGAAGACGAGGCCAGCGATGCCGGCGAGGAATCTCTCGGCCCCGACAGCAGTGTTCTGCAGGCTGAGGCAACCGAGGCGGTCGCCGACGCGACGCCCGCTGCCGAGGAAGCCGTCGTCGAGGCGGCACCGGCCGAAACGGCAACGCCAGAAGCCGACCCCCTTTCGTTCGCTGAGCCGGCCGACGAGCCGGCCGGTGAAGAAGACGCTGTCGTCGACACGGTCGACTCGAGCCTGGTGGACACGGATGATGCCAGTGTCGAGCCAACGGACGCAGTGGCTGCCGACGATGCGGTCGAACTTCCGCCGCAGCCCGCCCTGCGAGACGCTGCACCAACCCTGGCCATCGATCCCGCGAGCTTCCGTGGCGTGCTGCCCGGAACCACGACGCGGGAAGAGCTGCTCCAGTCGTGGGGCGATGGCGAAGCCTTTGCTCGCGACGACGGGAGCGAGGGCCTCTTCTGGGAAATGCCGCCCTTCCAGCGGGTGGAAGTGGTGCTCACCGACGACATCGTCAGCTCGATCTACATTCGGCTGGCCAAGGAATCGACGGTGGATGCCCTGGCTCAGCAGCTTGAGATCGACGATCTCCGCACGGTCTCGGTGCTCGACGCCGAAGGCGTTGCGGTTGGCGAGGTGTTTCCTGAGCGGGGCGTGATCTTCAGCCTCACGCCCGGCACCCGCTCGGCAACAGCCGTGATGCTCGAGCCGCTCGATCCCGAGGCGTTTGTCTTGCGGGCAGAAGGCGAGCTCAACAGCAGCGTGGCCAATGCCGTCACCGACCTTCAGTATGCGA
>CALCGM010000728.1 GCA_937900985.1 uncultured Planctomycetaceae bacterium
GATCAATCGGATGGCCTGTCTGCGTCGTAGGTTACGATCAGCTCATCGAGCTCACGAGCCACGAGCGGCTCCAGCATCGTCGTGCTCCATTGCCGAAGGTAGGGCATGTCGAGTTGCCCCTTCTGGATGTGCAGCATTCCTTTGACGTCTTGAAGATCTTTCTGGCGGTGGAAAGCCATCTTCAGGAGAATCAGGTCCTCCGCCGTCGTCAACTTGATGATCCTGCCATGAAACAGACGTTCAACGGCCCGCTTCAGGATCGATTCCTGCAGCGGCACGACCGGAACGAATAGTTCTACGCTCGTCGCCCGACATGACAGCGACATGAACTTGTCTTGCCGCACCTGCTCGAGCAACGCAAGAACCGTCACGGGCTGCGGGCCCGAGGGCCGCTCGATTTCAAAGCCCCTGCCATTCAAGGCATCCGCCAGCCGCTGGTAGGCGACGGCAGGAACGGCGACGAGGCAGTCGGCGTCCTGGGTCGTGCGGGGAACGCCCCAAAAGCTCGTGGCGACAGCTCCACCGATGGCGTAGGGAACGGCAAGCTCTGCACACACGTCCGCCAACCGCAGGACGACGTCCGCCAGGGCCGGTAGGTCACGAGGCTCCATGATGGTGCGGTTCTTCCTCTCGAGGCCACGCCGAACGTCGGAGGTTCTTCCACCAGGGCATCGGCCGCGGGTCCAAAAGGCGAGCCGCATTCCGACGACGACGACGTTCCGCAGCCGGCACGTCGGCCAGGATGGCCTCCATCGTCTGAGCCAGTCCTATGAACACGTCGGCGCGCTCCTCCGGTGTCATGTGAACGACGTGCTTTGCATCGGCCACAGTCGAGTCGCAATCACTCCGGCGAGGATATGGCAACGGCATCATGGAGTCGGTTCGTTCCGGATGGCGATTCGTTCTATGGTACCACCTTCGATCGCTGACGGCAGCGATCCGCAGTTCGATCGGTTTCGCCGACCAGTACCTGATTTTCGAGGCACCCTGCGGCTCACGGGAGAGCCGCCACAGGCCAGGCCGGCGAGGGGATCGGCGAACCCTCGCAGAGCACGTGGGCCGCATCCTCGCCGGCGAACCAAATCACGCCCGCGAAACCCCGCCGACGTTCCTGCCGGCGCGACCGATCTCTCAGAGCGATCTGTCCGCGCTCACCGAGCGGGTCCGCCGCGGCGTGATCCGGTGGTTCAGGCGGTGTCACCTGCTCGACGTCGCGGCCGCCGCCGACATGCTCACCTGGGAGAACAGCGGGTTTTCAGTCGATGCGAGCACGTTGGTTTCGACGGCGACCCGCACCTTTCGTTCTCGTAGAGTTCGTCGCGGGTCCAGTTGCGGGCCCGACCGCAGGCTGGTATCGCACCCACTCGAGCAGCATGCGTTTCGCCGCCTACCGCTCGCGACCGGAGCCTTGAGCGAGAACTGCTGCGTAGGTCGCCAGCGTCGCAGCGGTGAGCAGCCGCGTGCCAGCGTGCTCGCAGACAGCCTGGCGGCCAGCGAGGCCCAGCGCCCACCGCTGCTGGTCGTCGGCGAGGAGTTCGGTGAGCGTGGCGGCAAGCTGCTGGGGATCCTCCGGCGGCACGAGCCTGCCGCCGCCAAGCCGCTCGAGCATCTCCGGAAAGCTGCCGTGCGCGGGGAGCACCACCGGGGTGCCGGCGGCTAAAGCCTCGAGGGCAAACAGGCCCTTGGGGTCGCGGTAGGTCGTGGGCACGCAGAGCAGGTCGATGCTGCTGAGGAAGGCGACCTTGTCGGTTCGGCTCGGCTCGCCGGCATACTCAAAGGCATCCCCCAGCCCGGCGTCGCGGAGGATCTGAAACTGCTCCTCGACGTAGTCGCGGCGGTGGGGCCCCAGCCAGCCGGCAATCTTCAGGCGGATGTGGTCGGTGCCGGGTTGTGCTTTGAGGCGGCAGAAGGCATCGATGAGAACGTGCAGGCCTTTTTCGGGAGCGAGCCGGGCAAAGTAGCCGATCGTGCGATGGGGCGACGCGGCTGCCTGGCAATGCCGCTGGTCAAGATCGATCGCCGCGAAGTCGCTCGTGTCGATCGTCAGCGGTGTGATGTCGAAGCGGTCGAGCGGGATCTCCAGCCGGCGTCCCATCTCGTGGGCGTAGAAGCTGCTGTTGACGATGAAGCGATCAACCAGCGGGGCCAGCCGTTTCATCTCGCGGATCGCCTGGCCGCGGTAGGGCTCGGGCAGCGAGTCGAGGAAGATGTCGTCGCCCTGGAGCGTGACCACGACGCGGCTGCCGAGCCTCTCTTTGATGCCGGGGATGCAGCCGCCGATGAGCAGGTTGGTGAAGTGCACCACATCCGGACGAGGCTGTGCGTTGAGCCAGGCCAGCAACGCGTCGATATCCCGCTTCTGATGGCCGTGCTCGCCACGCAGCAGCGACACCGTCAGCGCTCCCAGATCAGCGGCGTCGGTCTGGATGCCGAAGGAGGTGGCCAGGCGGATCAGGCTCGGGCGGTCGAGCCAGCTGGTGAGGACGCGGGGCAGCCGGCTGAAGCCCGGAATCTTCTCGGCAAAGTAGACGTTGAGGCCGCCCAGAAACACCCGCGGCACGCTGGCGTCTGGCTCGTCGGTGCGGATCGGCGTGTAGGTGGGAACCAGCTGGATATCAACGCCCGCAGCCCGCAGCGCACGGGCCAGGGTGTTGTCGTGGATGCAGCTGCCGCAGTACATCCCCGCGGCCCCGCTGGTGAGATAGATCACGCTCAGTGGCCGATCCTGCGGGAGGCCGGCTGCGGCGGCGGCGGGGGGGATGGAGGCGTCGGGCATCAGGGAACGGGGACAGGTCCGGCGGGTGGCTGACAGGGCGAGGGCTCGGCTGGCAGCCGGACGGGCCCACTCCTGGTAGTCTATGCCACCCGGGGAACGCTGACGGGGGCGATCCTGTGTGTTCCTCGCCCGTGCTGCTCTGCCGCTCTCGACGTCTGGAGATTCACGCCATGTCTCGATCCACGCCTACCGTTTTTGGGCTGACCGCGGTTGTGGTCTGTCTCGCATCGACTGTGCATGCTGCCAACCTGTGGGGGCTTCAGAAGGGAGCTGCGGATCTCGCCTCGGCCACGACGCTCGCCATGGGCCCCGACGACATCCTGTTTGTGGGCGACGCCAAGGGGGCGAGCGTGTTTGCGATTGCCACCGGAGACACCGAGGGCAGCCCCGCCTCCGCGTCGATTCATATCGACGACCTGCCGAAGGCGCTGGCGGCAGCGGTCGGAGGAACGGACGCGACGATCAACGACCTGGCGGTAAACCCGCGCACCGGGACGGCTTTTCTGGCGGCTGCGGTGGACGGCAAGCCTGTGATCGCCACGGTCGACGGCACAGGCACGATCACTCGGCTGCCGCTGGAGTCGATTGCCTTCTCGAAGGCGGTGCTCGGCGACGCGCCGGCCGATGAAGTGGTGGGCGAGGGGCGACGGGCCCGCAACCGCCGCGACGACTCGATCACCGACCTGGCCTTCTTTGAAAACAAGCTGCTCGTCTCCGGACTGCGGAGTGCGGTCGCCTCGTCGACGGTGCGGGAGCTGGCCTTCCCGTTTGCCGAGTGGGACGACGGCGTGGCGGTGGAGATCTACCATGCAGCCCACGGGCGGGATGAAGACAACGCTGCCATGCGGACCTTCGTGCCGCTCTCGATCGACGGCCAGCCGACGATCGTGGGAGCCTATGTCTGCACGCCGCTGGTGAAGATCCCGGTCAAGGCGCTGAGCGAGCCGGGCGAGCGGGTGAAGGGCACCACAGTCGCGGAACTCGGCAACCGCAACCGCCCGCTCGACATGGTCTCGTATCAGAAAGACGGCGTGGGCTATCTGCTGCTGAGCAACTCGGCCCGTGGCGTGATGAAGATCCCAACGGCAGGGCTTGAGAATGCCGACGCCCTCAGCGAGCCGGTCAGCGGCGGCGGCACGGCCGGCCAAGACTTTGAGACGGTCGAGTCGCTGCAGGGGGTGGTGCAGATGGACCGGCTCAACGACGAGATGGTGCTCGTGCTCACCGAAGGCGAGGGCGGCCGGCAGGATCTGCACTCCGAGCTGCTGCCATAACCTGGTTCCCTGTTGAGGTTTCACCCTGAGGCAGCCGTTTGGGTTTCCTCGGCAAGCAGCCCTGGCCCCGGGGGAGCCGCTTCGCTCCCCAGGGCCACGAGCGGACGAAGGTAACCTGCCCCCCTGAGGCTTTTTGAATGGACATCACCCGCTACCAGGGCGTTTTGGGCATTGCCGCGATTCTGGTCGTCGTCTGGCTGCTCTCAGAAAACCGACGGGCGATCTCGCTGAGGACGGTGCTTGGCGGGATCGTGCTGCAGTGCGTCTTGGGATTTGTGTTGCTGCGGAGTGCTGCCGGACGGAGCGTGCTCAATGCAGCAGCAGCATGGGTCAACTCGATCCTCGCCTGTGCGATGGAGGGGGCGACGTTTCTCTTTGGCGAGCAGCTTGCGACCGCCGACGGCCCGGTCGGCTTTGTGTTTGCGGTGCAGGTGCTGCCGGCGATCATCTTCGTTGCCGCACTCTTTGCCGTGCTCTACCACCTCGGCATCATGCAGCGGGTGGTGCAGCTGGTGGCCTGGCTGACCGCAGGCGTGCTGGGCTCAAGCGGCGCGGAAACGCTCAACGCCGCGGCATCGATTTTCCTGGGGCAGACCGAAGCACCGCTGACGATCCGGCCGTATCTCGCCCGGCTGACCCGCTCGGAGCTGCTGGTGGTGATGGTCAG
>CALCGM010000729.1 GCA_937900985.1 uncultured Planctomycetaceae bacterium
TCGCGGAGTTCGTCGTAGGCCTTCCGCTGCTTGGTGCCGAGCTCGACGACGAGCGTCTGCTCGGTCTTCTCAGGCAGGTCGGTGAGCACCTGGTCTTTGGTGCGTCGCAGCAGGTAGGGACGTACGGCCCGAGCCACGATGTCGGCCGCCGATCCTCCACGGCCACCGGCGAGGAATCGTCGCAAACGTGTGGCGGTGCCGAGCTGTCCGGGGTTTAAGAACTCAAAGATGCTCCACAGCTCGCCGATGTGGTTTTCCACCGGCGTGCCGGTGACGGCCAGGCGATGCCGTGCCTTGAGCAGCCGACAGGCTTTGGCCGCCTGGCTGCCGGCGTTCTTGATCGTCTGGGCTTCGTCGAGCACGACGTAGTCGAACTCCTGCTGTCGGTGCTCGACAGCATCGCGGCGGAGGGTGCCGTAGGTGGTGAGGATGATGTCGGCGCTTGGCAGCGCGTCGTTGTTTTCTCGGCGGGCAGCGCCGGTGTGGTTGAGCACCGTCAGCTGCGGTGCGAACCGTTCCGCCTCGTCCATCCAGTTGAAGATCAGGCTCTTGGGGACGACCACCAGCGACGGCCTGTGGCCCAGGCCCTCAGCGGCCACCTGTAGCCGACGCCGCAGAAGCATCGCCAGCACCTGAATCGTCTTGCCGAGGCCCATGTCGTCGGCCAGGCAGCCACCCAGGCCCATCTTCTCCAGGAACACGAGCCAGCCGAGGCCTTCCCTTTGGTACTGCCGCAGGGTGCCCTTGAAGCCCTCCGGCTCCGACTCCGGCTGCGGCCGCTCGCCGCTGGTGAGCTCTTCGCGGATCCGCTCGAAGGCCTCGTCGACCCGGATGCTCGGCTGGCTGGCCAAGAGCGCGTCGAGCAGGGCTGCCTGCATGCGGCCATACCGCAGCCGGCCATCCTGTTTCTGGGCGAGGGCCACGAGCGGCTCAAGCTGGCCAGGCCAGTCGTCGGGCAGAATCCCCATCGATCCGTCGGAGAGCTCCACGGCCCGGTCGCCACGGGCAATCGCCTCGAGCAGGGCGGGCATCTCCACGCTCGCTCCACCAAAGTCGAGCGTTCCGGAGAGCTCAAACCAGTCGATCCCGCTGGTCACATGCCAGGCCATGCTGCCGGCAGGACGGTAGCGTCGGCCAGCGACCTCGACTGCCCAGCCGACCGCCGCGAGCTGAGCGACCGAGGCATCGAGCCGCTCGCGGGCGATCTCCACGTGGTGGCCCGCCTCGGCCTCTTTCGGGCTCAGGCCACCAAACCGCGGCAGCTCGGCAATGGCAAACTTCTCGGCCTCCCGATCCCGCAGCACCAGCACGCGGGCGGCTGCGTCGACAGCACCGCCCGCCGGATCGTCGGCCTCGACGAAGATCCCGCCGTAGTCAAACCAGATTCGGCCGGCGAGCCGCACCCGTTGCTGCCGCCTGCGGCGGGTGCCCGAGCCGTCTGTTTCGGTGCTCACAGCGGGTGAGTCGTCGAGCACCAGCTTGGGCCGGGGCTGCCCCGATTCGATCCGCCAGCCGGTCCAGGAGGGGAGCACCAGCCGCGGGGGATTGGCGAGGCTCGCGAGCTGTTCGATCAGGCCGTCGATGTGCTGGCCAGGCAGATCGATCGGCCCGCGTCGCTCAAACTGCTCGAGCCAGCCGACATCGTTGCCGAGATCGACGCGGGCAAGCCGGTCGTCAAAGACTGCCAGGCCGCATCGCAGGATCGCGCGGGCGGAGCTGAGCGGCCGCCGCTGGCTGCCCTGGGTGAGCATGCCGTCGAGCGTGGCCTTTGCAGGGCGTTTGGCGGCGGGCTTCTCTCCCGTCTCGGTGAGGCTTGCCTCGTCTTCGCTGCTGATGGGAGCGTCATCGGGGCCAACCACCAGCGAGAACTGCCAGGGGCGGCTGCCGTCCCATGCGAGAGGAATCGCCAGCTCAGGGTTCCGCCGCGGCTCGGGCTGAAACAGCAGGCGACCGCGTTCGCACAGCCAGGCCAGCCGGGTGGCCACGGCCGACTCGTCGATCAGGATCCGGCTGACCTCCGACGTCGCCGCCGCCTCGGAAAGCCCACGGTCGATCACGGCGCTGCTGCCGAGGAGCTCGGCGAGCACCGCCCGTTCGTGGGCATCGAGCTGCTCCCGCACCGCTGCGTCGATCACCACCGGCTTGGGCCGCCCGGTCGCATTGCCAGCCACATCCACGGCGATCCTCGCCGGTGTCAGCAGCACGCCTCGGGAGTCGGTGGACGCGTTGATGTCGAGCAGAAAAACCAGACCACCACCGCCGCGACGGGCGTCACCAAGGGTAAACGACCGAGTTCGCACGGCGGGCTCCACCAGCCGCCGCCTCGCCTCGAGGTCGACCGACCAGGCCGGCTGCCGACCGGAAGGCCAGTGGTGGCGAGGCAGTTCGACTACAGGGGTGATCGCTGGCGTGTAGGGTTCGCCGCCGGTGGCCAGCTCGTCGTTGGCCGCGGGATCATCCTCCTCCGCCTCGCTGCCGTTTGCAGAGGGCTCGCTCTCGGCGTCGCCGACGTCGAGCAGCTCCTCTTCGTCGGCATCTTCATCCGCCAGGACGTCGAGCTCGATGGGTGTGTGTTCGTGGACGCCAGAGAAGAATCCTCGGCGGTCGACCTCCAGCAGCACCGCGGCGAGTTCGGCACAGGGCAGTCCGGCCCGTCCGCGGCGACTCGTGCTGCGGCTCTCCAGCGTCATCCCGCCGCGGCGGGTCGCCGAGAGCTCAAGCAAAACGTCGTGGGTGGCGCCACTCTCGTCGGTGACCACCGCCTTCACCTGCCCCACCCGCGGCGATGAAACCTTGACGGGACGGATTTCCTGACTGGCCCGTTCGAGGTCGGAGGGCTCAAAGAGATGGAAAAGACGTTTGGCGAGGCTGGTCATGCAGGCAGGGTCGAGCGGGGCGGCCAGTCGGCGTGAGAGGGGAATCCGCCAGTCTAGTCCCACCGGCTCTGAACACCAACGCCGTGTCTTTACAGACGGTGGAACACGTCTGCCGCCGCGGGATGCGGCGACCGGCGGCCCCGAGGCCCTTTGCCTTTTGGGCGTCGCTTGAGTGGAAAAAGGCCATGGATGGCTTTTCCACGGAGGGCTAGCCGGCGGCCTTCCCGCTGGCTTTCACGGTGGCGATCAGCTCAAGCACATTGTCGACCGGGGTCAGCGGCAGCACGCCATGCCCCAGGTTGAAGATGTGGCCCGGCTTGCCTTCAGCCGCCTGCAGCACGTCGAGCGTGCGGCGACGCACCGTTTCGCGGTCGCTCAGCAGGATCGCTGGATCGAGGTTGCCCTGCACCGCCCGATCCGCGCCGACAACCCGCCAGGCGTCGCCCAGATCGATCCGCCAGTCGATCCCAATCACGCTCCCGCCTGCTTCAGCCAGCAGAGGAAGCAGCGACGGATTGCCCGTCGCAAAGTTGATCACCGGCACGCGAGCGGCTGCTTCGCGAATCGCTTCCGCCGTGTGCGGCAGCACATAGCGGCGGTAGTCTGCCGGGCTAAGGCAGCCGACCCAGCTGTCAAACACCTGCAGAATCTGAGCTCCGGCGTCGATTTGGGCCAACAGATACCGGCTGATGCCGCGGGCCATCCGCGACATCATGGCGTTCCAGGCGCCCTCGTCGCGATACATGACGGTTTTCGTGCGGCTCCAGGAGCGGCTCGTGCCCCCCTCGATGCAGTAGCCGGCGAGCGTGAACGGGGCACCGGCAAAGCCGATCAGCGGCAGGCCAGGATTGAGGGCTGCCCGCGTTTGCCGCACGGTCTCAAACACAAACTCAAGCGCCGAGAGATCCTCAAGCTCCTGCAGCCGGGCGAGGTCGCGGGGGTCGAGCAGGGCGTTGTGGATCACCGGCCCACCCCCCACGGGGTAGTCGAGGTCCATCCCCATCGGCTCGAGAATCGGCAGCAGATCGCTGAAGATGATCGCCGCATCCACCTCCAGCCGCTCCACCGTGGCGATCATCACCTCGGTGGCCAGCTCCGGTGTGGTGCAGAGCTCCTTGAAGCTCACCTTTTCCCGGACGCGACGGTATTCCGGCAGATAGCGGCCGGCCTGCCGCATCAGCCAGACCGGCGTGCGTTCGACGGGTTCTCGCCGACAGGCCCGCATCACCAGGGAATCGTGCCAGGGTTCTGAGGACTGGGCGGCGTGGGTGGGCTGATCGGGCATGGGCAAACTTTGCGGGTCGTGCGGTGTGGTTCGGTGGGGGCGGTCGACGAAAAAGCCGCCACGTGCGGAGTCTGGCCCGCTTCTCTGTTTTCGGCGGCTGGGCAACTACAATTAACCTGCATTCGAGTCAGCGTGGAGAGAACACCGGGAATGGGCGAGTTTGTAGCGGGCATTTCGGTGGTCTGTTTCGCCGCGAGCTACGCGGTGGCACTGGCCTGTGAAGCCTCGCGACTCCTCTTTCGCTCGGGGGTTCGCGGTGCGGCGATGCTGGGCTTTGCCGCCGCCGGCCTGCTGGCCCACTCGCTCTTTCTCCTCTGGCGGGCGGTCAACGAGCCGTCGGTGCCGCTGTCGAGCGAGTTTGACTGGTATCTGCTGGCAAGCTGGCTGCTGGCAGGCGGATCGCTGTGGCTCACGCTGGCCAATCCGAAAACGCCCGTGGGCCTCTTCTTCCTGCCGATCGTGCTGCTGTTGATTGGCCGGGCTGAAATGTCGAGCCGCGCCCCGTTTCCGCAGAGCCCGGCCACGCAGGCCTGGGGCATGATCCACGGCAGCTTCA
>CALCGM010000730.1 GCA_937900985.1 uncultured Planctomycetaceae bacterium
CCTCCGTGAACATGTCACGGATCGTGCGGATGATCATGTCGCTTTCCTGGTAGATATCGACCGGCGCCGGATACTTCCGCATCCGCCGCACGATGCTCTTCCAGAGCCGCAGCAGGTAGGCCATGTCGCGGGCCATCTCCTGCTTGGTCCGCGTGGTGCCCGCCGTCCGCACGACGAATCCGACGCCCTTCGGCGGCTGCAGGTCGACCATGATGTCGCGGAGCATGCGACGGCTGCGCTCGTCATCAATCTTCTTGGAGATGCCCACGCGGCCGAGCGGCGGCATCAGCACGAGATACCGTCCGGGAATCGAAATGTAGGTCGAGAGTGTTGGCCCCTTGGTGCCAAAGCCCTCCTTGATCACCTGCACGAGCACCTCGTCGCCGCGACGCAGCACGTCTTGAATCGGTGGCTTGACTCGCGGCCGGTCACCAAAGCGGACGCGGCGCTTGTTGGCAGCCGCTTTCGTGGCGGTTGCCGTGGCCGCACCGTCGTCGTCTCCATTCGCCGTCGCTTCCTTGCCCGCGGCTGCCGGCTCCGGCAGGTCGAAGGCCTTGTCGGGGTCGATGCCTCCCTGGCGGTAATACTGCGGCTCCACGTCGCTGATATGCAGGAAGCCGTTGCGGCCCACGCCGAAGTCGACAAACGCCGCCTGGATGCTCGGCTCGATGTTGACGACCTTGCCCTTGTAGATATTGCCCACGTAGTTGTCGGCGCTCGTCCGCTCCACGTAGAGCTCTTCGAGCGAGCCATCCTCGATGATGGCAATCCGGCATTCTTCCGACTGCGAGACGTTGATCAGCATCTCTTGTTTCATTCGTCTGTTTCCTTTCAGGCTTGATACGCCACTCTGGGCGGGGCCTCGCGGGCCCTTGATTGTCAGGCGAGCGTCTGGGCCAAGACCCGCCGGAGCTGGTCGCGGAGAAACGCTTTGACCTCTCGGGCGCTGTCCATCTCGAGCGCACGCTGGGCGATCCCGCGGCACTCAGCCGCGGAAACACTTCGACAGAGCTGCTTTACTTCCGGAATGGCCGAGGCTGGCACACTCAGGTGCCTCAGCCCCAGCCCCAAGAGCAGCTGCGTGAACATCACGCTGCCGCTCATCTGGCCACACACGTTGGCCGGCACTCCTGCCGCAGCAGCCACCTGGAGCGACTGCTGGAGGAGCCTCAAGACCGCCGGATCGCAGGCGTTGTAGAGGTCGGCGACCTCCTTGTTGCTGCGGTCGACGGCCAGGGTGTATTGAATCAGGTCGTTTGTGCCAATCGACACGAAATCGACCTCTCGAATAAAGGAGTCGAGCATCACGGCAGCGGCTGGTGTTTCCACCATCATCCCGACTGGCAGGTCGCGATTGAACGCGATGTCGTGCTCAGCGAGATCCTCCATCACATCCGCGAGCACCATCCGTGCCTGCCGCAGCTCAACAATCGTGGAGATCAGCGGAAACATCACCCGCACATCCCCCAGCACACTCGCCCGCAGGATTGCCCGCAGCTGCGTGCGAAAAATCGGTAGCTGCCGCAGCGAGAGGCGGATGCTCCGCAGCCCAAGGCAGGGGTTCCGCTCCTCTTCGGGCGTTGTCTCGGTGAGCATCTTGTCGGCACCGAGATCGAGCGTGCGGATCACCACCGGCTTGCCGTCCATCGACTCGACCACTTCACGGTAGGCGTTGAAGTGGTCTTCCTCGGTCGGCTCACGACGGCTCGTGAGATAGAGAAACTCCGTGCGGTAGAGGCCGATTCCGTCACAGCCCTGATCCCGACAGCTGACCACTTCGCTGGGAAACTCGATGTTGCCCATGATGCTCACCCGCACCC
>CALCGM010000731.1 GCA_937900985.1 uncultured Planctomycetaceae bacterium
AGCAGTCTCCCTGATCACGGACGAGCAGAAACTGCACAATCCCCTCCTGCTCGCTCCCGGGATACATGTAGCCCTTGAGCAGCACATCCTTGCCATCGGCCTCGTAGGCAGCCGGGGGCACGGCGGTTGCCGGGTCGCCCTCAAGCGGCTGAAGCATCTGATAGTTGATGCGGATGAAGCCCTCGGGCAGCTCGGCAATGTAGATCTGCGTGAGCACGGTCAGGCCTGCGATCAGCATGCCGGTGGAGACCACGACCCCAGCGATGGCCAGCGGTCCGCCGACGAGCGCCTCGGGCCGCGTGGCAATCTGCCGCCATCCCACGAGGCCAACCACGATCCCAGCCACCGGCACAACAGCCAGCCACCAGTCAGCAAAGGCCACCGGTGAGAGGACCGCGAGCACGAGACTGCCGATTGCCCAGCCACTGACCGCGCGATAGTCAGCAGCCTCCTGCGGTCCAGACCGCTCGAGGTCGGGCTTCGTCACGTCGTCGAAGAGTCCCGTTGCCATGGCCACACGTCTCCTGCCAGCCGGCACCTGTTCCTACCGCTGCGCACCGGCTGCCCGTGGCCGCATCGCCGCACGAGCGAGCAGTCCGACGGCGACCACAATCGCAGCCCAGATCATCCAGCGACCCCAGGCGATGGGGGCCTCGGGCGTCTCGCCTGCACCACTCGTGGCGGACGAACGCGTCTGTGCCGCAGCTGCGTTCTCCACGGCCACGGACGGATCGATCGCCGGGGTGTCGTCGGTGGCATCGGTGTCGGCGAGCACTGGCGGAACCTGGCTGACCAGGTCTTCCTCGGCCGCCGGAGAGCTGCCTGACTCAGCAGCGGCGGGTGCCGCCGCCGAGCCGGGCGGCGCGAAGCCTCCGGCAAAGCCGGCCAGCGTGGCCGCGCGGCGGACCGCCTCGGGATCGATCGCCTCACAGCGGGCGAGGGCCTCGGCCGCCTCCGGCAACGGGCAGGCCCGCAGGTAGTTCACCACCGGTTCGCGGACGAAGATGTTGTCGGTGCCAGCCTCGGCAAACAGGGTTGCCAGCGTGTCGACGACCGACCAGTCCTGCCAGCGAGCAAGATCGGCAATCACCAGGTCGGCCAGCTTCGGCTCGGCCAACAACAGCCGCAGCGACGCCAGCACCCGCTCCCGCGGCACGATCTCGCTCTCCTCACCGAGAAACCGCAGGGCCATCACGGCCGCGTAGGTTTCGGTAAAGGGCACGTCTCGCTCGCCCCGCTCAAGAAACAGCCGGTCGACAAGGTCGAGCCCCTCGCCACCTCGCAGCGTCACATAGCAGGCGATCAAGGCATCGAGGCCGGTCCGCACATCGGGATTGATCTCGTCGCCTGAGTGATCCTCAAGGATCGTGGCAATCGCCGCAGCATCTTCTTCGGTGCCGCAGACGCCGAGCATCGTGGCATACAGCCGGCGGCGGTTGGCCTGCACGTTCGGATCCCGAATCCAGCTGAGCAGCTTGCCTGCGTCCATCCGATCCTTCAGGCCGCGGACATCGTCGTAGGGAGCCACGGCAAACTCGTCGTAGGCATCGCGGGCGAGGATCGCGTCGGGGTCTTCGAGGTGCTCCTGAAAAAATGCCAGCCGATCCGGGCCGCTCGCCGGCAGGGCGGGCAGCTTCAGCAGGTAGTCGACCACCCGCTCGTTGATCGCAATCGGGCTCGACCAGATCAGCTGCGGCGGCTCGATGCCCAGCAAGAGAAACAGCGACCCAACCGGCTTGTCTTCCAGCAGAATCGCCTCGATCTGCGTCATCTCGCCGACCGCCCGCTGCTCGACAAACTCAGCCCCTTTGAGCACCTGAGCCACTTCGAAGATGCCCTTGGGAAGCGGTCCGTCGGCCACCGGGCTCAGCGCGGAGGCCGGTGGCGGCGTCACCAGACGAGCGACGACAGCCGCTGCACTCTGCTCGATCTCTTGCGAGAAGGTCAGCGAGACCGCCGAGCAGAACGGGCAGGCCCTGGCGATCCCCGGCAGAACCGACACAGCAACAACAAGCCCCAGCGTCAGCGTCGTGCGAAAGCTCGACGGGCGGTGATGCAGCGAAATCATGAGAAACTCTCCAAGGCGAAGGAGCCGTTTATTTTAGGCCATCGGCCGCCTCGCCGCTGCCACTGGTGCGGTGCTTTTTCAGAACGCATCCCTTGCCAGAACGCGGTGGGCTTTGCCGCCGAGCCGCCGGCGGGCCGCTACCCACCCCGCTGCAGCCAGCGGGCCACGTCGGTGCGGTAGGCCAGGATCGCCGGCAACAGGCCAGCAGCCACCGCCAGCAGCATCAGGAAGGGCACCAGCAGCAGCTCGGCTCCGGGGGCCGCCGAGAGCACACTGGCCGAAACGCCCGCATTGGTCGCAATCCAGGGGCCGATCGCCCCCACGACGAGATGGCCCAGCGCCCAGCCGGCAAACCCTCCGCAGCCTGCCAGGAGCACCGCTTCCAGGAGCACGGTGAGCAGCACATGCGAGCGGCGGGCTCCGAGGGCCCGCATGATGGCCACATCCCGCGTTCGCTCCAGCGACGAACCGACCATGCTCACCAGGATGCCCACGGCGGAGACGATCACCACCAGCACCGTGATCAGCAGCAGCAGCCGCTCCAGCGGCCAGACGAAGAGATCGAGCAGCTGACGAATCTCCCCGATCGGCAGCACCGCCTGGCCTTCAGAACCCTCATTGATCACCGTCCGCATTCCCATCGACGTCAGCTCCGGGGGCAGCCCAGGCAGGCTGGCGGTCTTCACGAGGATCGACGTCACCTCACGCTGGGCTTCCGGCAGGGGGGCGGGGCCGCCGGCCTGCTCCGTCGCAGCCGCGACGGCTGCAGCAGCCTCCTCCTCGTCATCGTCGAGCGGCTTGGCATGCCCCTCTTGGAGATAGAAGCCCTCCATGTTGACAAACACCCCGCGGTCGATCGGCGTGTCGGTGGCCGCCACGATGCCAACCACGATGAAGGGATCATGCTCTGGGCCGTCGTCCGCCCCGTGGGTCGGCTTGATCGCATCACCCACGCGAAGCCCAGTATCGGCCGCGACGGAGGCGCCGAGCACCGCTTCAAAGAAGCTCGCATCCTCGAGATTGCGGCCGTCGGCAAACTCAAAACTGCGACCACGGCCCCGCTGCAGCTTGCCAAACAGGTCGGCATTGGTGCCGATCACCCGATAGCCGCGGTAGTAGTCGCCCATGCAGATCGGCACGGCAACCGCCACGCTCGACGCGAAGTCGCCATCCTCCCCATCGCTGCGGCGGGAGGCCGGTAGAAACTCGGAGTAGAACTCCCAGGAAATGTTTTCGATCGGCTTGCTGATGTAGTAGACGCTGTTGAGCACCAGCTGCAGCGGGCTGCCCTTGGCCCCCACGATCATGTTGTAGCCCAGGCCCGTTCCCGACTCGAACGCCTGCCGCACGATGCCGCCGGTGATCAGTGTGGCGACCACGAGGCCCACGCCAAGGGCGAGGGAGAAGACGGTCAGGCTGCTGGTGAGCGGCCGCTGCCGGATGTTCCGCCAGGCGATGCCGAGGAGCGTCATGCGTCGCCTCCCTCCGCCACCGCCGCTGGGCCCGGCTTGGCGAGCTTCTGCAGCACTCGGTTGAACGACTCGATCCGCACCCGCCGGGGAAACTGCTCGGCCACCTCGGGCGTGTGGGTGACCACCACCAACGCCACGTTCTCCTGCTCGCAGGTCTGCTTGAGCAGATCGACCACCTGCTGCTGATGGCCCGGGTCGACGCTGGCGGTCGGCTCATCGGCCAGGATCACCCGAGGCCGGTTGGCCAGGGCCCGCGCCACCGCCACCCGCTGCTGCTCGCCCACGCTCAAGGCCGCCGGCTTGTGCCCGAGCCGGTGGGCGAGGCCGACGCTCGCGAGCAAGGCCTCAGCCCGACTGCGGTCTGGTCGGACCGACGAGAAGGCCATCGCGACGAGGACGTTTTCAATCGCTGTGAAGCCGGGCAGCAGGTTGAACTGCTGAAACACAAGGCCCAATCGATCCGCCCGAACCCGGTCGCGGGCCGCCTCCGGCAGCCGCGCCAGATCGACCCCATCGAGCATCACGCTCCCGGAATCGGGCCGCATGATGCCGGCAATCACATTGAGCAACGTCGTTTTGCCAGAACCGCTGTGGCCTTCCAGAGCCACCTGCTCGCCGGCGGCGACTTCAAAGCGATCCACATCGAGGATCGGCACAACCTCCCCGGCCGGCGTCCGAAACGCCTTCTGCACCCGCTCAAGCTGGATCACCGCGTCTGCCATAGGCCGTCACGATACCAAACCAGAGCGAATGAAACGGGGGGATGGAAGACCGCGCGCGGGCGGTCCAAGCTCGGCAGGCGGCAAAAGTCTCGTCGCAGGACCAGGATAGGTCCAAACGCTCCTCGAGCGTTCGCCGACCCGCCGAGCCTCCACTTCTTTGTCAGGGAAGGGGTGGAAGACCGCGCGCGGGCGGTCCGGCTCGGCAGGCGGCAA
>CALCGM010000732.1 GCA_937900985.1 uncultured Planctomycetaceae bacterium
GGAGGGAGGGGGGCCCGAACCCAATCGGGCCTCCCTACCCCTATTGGCCGTTGGGGGCAGGCTGGGTTACTCGTCGTTGCCGCGGAGGCGGGCGAGCACCGTGTAGTCCTCGAGCGTCGTGGTGTCGCCGACGGTTTCACGTCCGGCTGCGATGTCGCGGAGCAGTCGCCGCATGATCTTGCCGCTGCGAGTCTTGGGAAGGCTGCTGGTGAAGTGGATGTCGTCGGGCACGGCGATCGCGCCGATCTGGTGCCGCACGTGCTGCCGCAGTTCCGCCTTCAGTTCGTCGTTGGCTTCGCCGCCTCGCAGCGTGACGAAGACCGAGACCGCTTCTCCCTTCACATCGTGCGGCCTGCCGACGGCTGCTGCCTCGGCGACGGTGGGATGGCTAACGAGCGCACTTTCAATCTCAATCGTCGAGAGCCGGTGGCCAGCAACGTTGAGCACATCGTCAATGCGGCCCATGATCCAGTAGTAGCCGTCGGCATCCTGCCGGGCGTTGTCGCCGGCGAGATACTTCCCAGGCACCTTCGACCAGTAAGTATCGCGGAACCGCTCATCGTCGCCCCAGATGCCGCGGAGCATGCCCGGCCAGGGACGGCTCATCACCAGCCAGCCGCCATGCCCGTCGGGAACCGGGTTGCCGGCCGCATCGACGATCTCTGGCGACACGCCCGGAAGCGGCAGTGTGCAGCTGCCCGGCTTCGTTGGTGTGCAGCCCGGCAGCGGGCTCATCATGATCCCGCCGGTTTCGGTCTGCCACCAGGTGTCGACGATCGGGCACCGCTTGCCCCCGATCACCTCGTGGTACCACATCCAGGCTTCCGGATTGATCCCCTCGCCCACCGTGCCCAACAGCCGCAGCGTGGAGAGATCGTGGCCTTCGATGTGCTGCATGCCCCACTTCATAAACGCCCGGATCGCTGTCGGAGCGGTGTAGAAGATCGTCACCTTCTCCTGCTCGATGATCTCCCAGAAGCGGCCTTCGTGCGGCGCATTGGGCGCACCTTCGTAGATCAGGATCGTGGCCCCGGCCGCCAGAGGCCCGTAGGTCACGTAGCTATGGCCGGTGATCCAGCCGCAGTCAGCCGTGCACCAGAAGACATCGTCTTCACGAAGGTCGAAGACCCACTCGGCGGTGGTCTTCGCCCAGAGCACATAGCCGCCCGTGGTGTGCTTGATGCCCTTCGGCTTCCCGGTCGATCCGCTGGTGTAGAGAATGAACAGCGGCGACTCCGAGTCCATCGGCACTGCCGGCGTGTCCCAGGGCATCTTCTCTACAAGGTCGTGCCACCAGATGTCGCGGCCTTCCACCATCTCGATCGGCTGCCCGGTTCGCTTGAGCACGATCACATGCTTCACGCTTGGCGACTTCTCAAGCGCCTCATCAACGTTGGCCTTCAGCGGCAGCATCGACCCACGCCGCCAGCCGCCGTCGGCCGTGATCACGGCCACCGCTTCGGCATCGTTGTTCCGCTCGGCAATCGCTTCGCTCGAGAAGCCGCCGAAGATCACCGAATGCACCGCCCCGATTCTCGCGCAGGCAAGCATGGCAATCACCAGCTCCGGCGTCATCGGCATATAGATGGAGACCACGTCGCCCGCCTTGATGCCAAGGCTCGCCAAGCCTGCGGCCGTCCGACAGACCTCCTGCTGCAGTTCGTGGTAGGTCAGTACCCGCCGCTCGCCTTCCGGTTCGCCGACCCAGACGATGGCAGGCTTCTCGGCATGGCCGCGGGCCACCTGGTGATCCACGCAGGCTGCCGAAGCGTTGATCTTGCCGTCCACAAACCACCGTGCCACGGGCGGCTGCCAGTCGAGCACCTGGGTGTAGGGCGTCGTCCAGGGCAGTTCGCGGGCGCGGGCGTCCCAAAACCCATCGGGGTCGTTGCGGGCCTCGTCGTAGAGGCGGCGGTAGTCTTCCAGCGACCCGATACGGGCTTTGGCAGAAAACTCGCCCGGCGGCGGGAAGAGCCGCTCCTCCTGCATCACCGTGTGGACGTGCCCCGATTCACCGCTCGCGCCGCTCATACACTCCCCCTTTTACGAATGTGAGCACGGAGTGTAGCCACAGCCATCGGGCCTGGGCAACGAACCCCGCCGCAACAGGCTGGGCTCCGCGTGCACGCGGCCCTGCTCGCCAGCCATCTCCCCGACCAGCAGCCTACCGTCGCCGCAGCCGCGCGAAGAGCTGCCGGTAGTCGGCGGGCCGCACGGCAAACACCGACCGCTCGGCATCAGCCGGATCCTCGATGAGATCCTCTTCAACCACGATCACATCGGCGTCGAGATGATCGCTGTCGTCATCGCAGCCGGAGATCGGCTCGTCCACCGCCTGCAACTCGTTCTCGAGTTCGCCGATGACGTCTACGTGGTGATCGGGCCGGTACTCATACTGATCCTGCCACGAACGCTCCTCAGCCGGCTCCCACGGCGTCGGAGAAGCGCCGTCATGGTCGGCTGTTGCAGGACGATCCCCCACACCTCCAGCTCGCTCGGCATGCCAACCGCGCGTCGGCGGACGCTCCATCTCGTCGCCACGCGGTATGCGACCTGAAGCTGGCCCCTCAGCAACAGCCTCTTCAAACGCCGCCAGATCACGAGCGAGCCCGCCCCCCTCTGGGCTCGCCACCTGCTGACAGCCGCGGAAGTCGTCAGGCCCGTCGACCGCATGCCGTTGGCCTCCCACCTCCTCTTCAAACAACGCATCAAATGGATCACGTGACGCGTCGAAGAAAAACTCCACGTCCGGACCCTGAAAGGGATCGACGTCGGACGGCACCGATGCCGCTGGGCTCGCCTCTGCGTGCTTCTCCATCGACTCGCCAACGCTCGCGATCCTGTGCGGCCCATCGGCCCGGAGCGCAGGTGGTGCATCGGTTGTGGGAGCCGGCGCATCGTTCCACCAGCCATCGGCCCAGTCGTCACCGTCGAGTGAGCCGAAGCTGATCGTCGACGACTCCTGCTCCGGCTCTGGCTGCGGTGCGGCATCGGCCTCGCCGCCAGCCGGTTCACCAAACGCCAGCGACTCCGGCGACGGTAGCCGCTGGATCTCTCGCCAGGCAGCCTCGATATCTGCTGGCCGAAGCCGTGCCGTTTCCCCCACTG
>CALCGM010000733.1 GCA_937900985.1 uncultured Planctomycetaceae bacterium
ACGACCCGCGGCCCTCGCGATTTCCTCGCCAAGTGCCCGCCGTCGATCGGTCCCTGACCAGCGACGCCATCGGGTTTCTGTCTGATCCGCACAGCAGCCGGCACGCAACCGCGTGTCGGCTGTTGATGTTTTCTGCCTCGTCCCAGGCGTTGTCTCAGACCGCGACACGCGGCTGCCATCGGGCAGCAAAAGACACTCCTACGAGCATCGCCAGCCCGGCCAGGTCAACGAAGGAAAAGCCCGAGCCAAGAATGCTCAGGCTATCGGGCGCGAGGGCACAGGCCGCGGCCGCGAAGCAGACCAGTCGCATCGGCCAGGAGAGGCGAGCGTTGAGGTAGCCGGCCATGCCAGCGGCCAACGCCACGATGCCGACGATCGCTGCCGCGACCGCGCCCACGACCGCCAGTGGCGCCGCAGGGCCGCCATCGTCGTTCATCAGGCAGAGCGCGGGCCGGTAGACAAACATGTACGGCAGCGTGAAGCCCACCAGGGAAAAGCGAAAGGCAGCCAGGCTCGCCCGCATCACGTCGGCTCCGGCGATCGAGGCGGTGGCATACGCTGCCAGTGCCACTGGCGGGGTGACCATCGCCATCATCCCGAAGTAGAAGATGAACAGGTGCGCTGCCAGGATCGGCACGCCGAGCGCGGGATCGGTGAAGACCGGGCCGATGATTGTTGCCAGCAGGAGGTAGGAAACAGCACTCGGCAGGCCCATGCCGAGCACCAGCGAGCAGCCCATAATGGCCAGCAGGGCGAGAAACAGGCTGTTGCCGGCCAGCGGAATGATCGCCGCAGGAACGCCCGTGCCGATGCCGGTCCGTGACACCAGCCCGATGATGATCCCCACGCAGGCCGCTGCGGCCACCAGCGGCGTGCCGCCGACCGCGGTGGTCCGCACGAGCGACACGATCCGTCCGTTCCAGAGGGTGGTCATCAGGCTGACCACCACGAGCACGACCAGCAGGCCAGCCAGCCCTGCAATCGGTGCCTCCCCCCAGCCGATCTGCTGTGGAAACACAAAGCGGGCCAGCATCGACAGCCCAGCCCAGGCAGCCGCGGCCGCTCCTCGCGAGATCCAGGAGCCGCCGGTGCGTGGGTTGACCAGGATCATCGCCATCGCAAAGCAGGTGGCGATGCTGACTGCCCGAAACGGTGAGAAGCCGGCAAACAGCAGCGCCATCAGCCCTCCCAGCGCGCCCACGAAGGTCAGCCCCTCCAGGCTGAACACGGCTGTTGCCTCGGTCTGCGATGGGGCGGCAGGCTGGGCCGTCGCCGCTTGGCCGTCACGATTCGTGGCCGACTCGGCCCGTCCCTCGTCGATCCGCCGGGCGTAGAAGTGCACCAGCAGGAAGATGGAGAGGTAGTAGAGAATCGCCGGCACAATGGCGGCCTGCACGATTTCCAAAAACCGCACCGGCGGGTCGCGGTTGATGATCTCCAGCATCATGTAGGCCCCGGCGCCCATCACCGGCGGCACGAGCGCTCCACCGGAAGACGCCGCTGCTTCGATGCCCGCCGCGATCGCCGGTGAAAAACCGATCCCACGCATCAGCGGAATCGTGAAGGTGCCGGTGGTCGCCGCGTTGGCCACCGCGCTGCCGGAGAGGGAGCCCATCAGGCCGCTGGCGAGCACGGCAACTTTTGCAGGACCGCCGGCCCGTTTGCCGAAGAGCCGTTCGGCCACACCGATCACCCAGGCGGTGGCGCCCGCCGCCTCAAGCACGGCTCCGAAGAGGACAAACAGGAAGACGTAGCGAAACATGACGTTCATCGCGGTGCCAAACACCCCTTCGCTTCGCAGCCAGCTCTGCCCCACGATCGCCTGCAGGTCTTGGCCGCGATGGGGAAAGAGCCAGTCGGGCAGACTGCGGGCCACGCCTTCGTGTGCGTAGAGCAGAAAGAGCACCGCCAGGATGGGCAGCGACCAGCCGACCGAGCGGCGTGCGGCCTCGAGCACCAGCAGCATGCCCAGCCCACCCATCACGAGGTCGGGTGTGGTGTAGAGGGCTGCCCGCTGGCCGAGGGCCTCCGACTGCATGACGAGGTAGCCGCAGCAGACGGCCGCTGCGATCGCCAACGCACAATCGGTGATGCGAGCCAGCCGGCTCTCGGCGGGCTTGGTTCCGAGGAAGCAGAGCACGAGCCCGAAGCCGCCAAACACCGACAGTTCTGCCAGCGGCGGCAGCATCGGGATGCTCACTTCGATGAGCACATACACCGCCAGCGCCGTGGCAATGAGCAGGCGGACCACGCGGCTCATGCCGGCGGGTTCTGGGGAGCGTGCCGAGGCGTCTGTCTCGTCGGGAGCCGTGCCCTGCGACATCACGGTTTACTCCGCAGTCCAGAGGCCGGCTTCCTGATAGAAGCGGATGGCCCCGGGGTGGAAGGCGATGCCGTTGTTGCGAACGGCATTCTTCTCGGTGATCGCCCGAGCCGCTCGATGCCGTTCGGCGATTTTCGCCCGGTTTTCCCAGACGAGCTTGGTGAACTGATAGACCATCTCCTCGTCGACCGATGCGTCGGTTACCAGATGGGCGGAGCCAACATTCAGACCGGAGAAGTCTTCCTCGAGGCCGTCGTAGGTGCCACCGGGAATCGTGGCTGCTTCAAAAAATGGGTAGTCGGCAATCAGTTTTGCGTGGGCCTCTTCATCAAACGGCACCAGCCGCACGGGGTTCGCCTGGGCGATCTGCGAGAGGGCGGGGCTGGGGATGCCGCCACCGATCATCGCCGCGTCGACCGCTCCATCGCCGAGCAGGTCGACGGCCGACTGCTGGCTGCCGTAGCGGGCGTCGACATCGTCGAGCGTGAGCCCGTGAGCCGCCAGGATCGGACGCACGAAATACTCAAAGC
This sequence comes from uncultured Planctomycetaceae bacterium, assembly GCA_937900985.1. Taxonomy (GTDB): domain Bacteria; phylum Planctomycetota; class Planctomycetia; order Pirellulales; family UBA1268; genus M30B53. The sequence continues at coordinate 2,854 of CALCGM010000733.1, forward strand.
CAGCGCCTTCCGGGCCGAGATAGACCCGCTTGCCCTTGAGGTCGGCGATCGATTGGATCTCGGATCCCGCTGGCACCACAAACTGTGCGACGTTGGGGAAGAGCGTCATCACGCTCAGCGTGGCATGTTTCTCTTCCCAGCCCTCCTCGCCGCGCACGGCGAAGTAGGTGATCGACGAGTTTGACATCGCAAACTGCAGCTTGCCCTGTGAGAGCAGGCGGATGTTTTCCATCGAGCCGCCGGTGCTTTCGGCCG
>CALCGM010000734.1 GCA_937900985.1 uncultured Planctomycetaceae bacterium
CCATCTCCAGGTTGAAATCCCGCCGCACCAGGATCCGCTGGAAGGCCTGGCCGGCCAGTTCGCCGGTGAAGGGATAGGCGGGCACCTGCCAGCCCCGCATCCGCAGCCGGTCGGCGAGGTCGTAGAGCGTGCAGCCGGGGTTGGCGTTGTCCGCCAGCGTCCAGACGACCGCGGGGATGCCCTTGGCCGGATCGCCGTCGTGCACGATGCGGAAGCACCCGTAGCTCGTCAGTTCTTTCGCGCAGGCCTGGGCGACCGCGTGGGCCTGGCCGTGAATGGCGGCGTAGCCCTCGCGGCCAAGCCGCACAAAGTCGTAGTACTGCGCGATCACCTGGCCGGCAGGCCGGGAGAAGTTGATCTGGAAGGTTGGCATGTCGCCGCCGAGGTAGCTGACGTGAAACACCAGGTCGTCTGGCAGGTCGGCGGGGGTTCGCCACATCACCCAGCCCACACCCAGCGGGGCAAGCCCAAACTTGTGGCCCGAAGCGTTGATGCTCTTTACACGCGGCAGGCGGAAGTCCCAGGGCTCGGCGTTGGGGGCGGTGAAGGGGGCGAGAAAGCCGCCGCTGGCGGCGTCGACATGGATCGGGATATCGATGCCGGTTTTCGCCTCGTAGTCGTCGAGGGCCGCGGCAATACCGGCCACATCTTCATAGAGCCCGTGGTAGGTGACGCCCATTGTGGGCACGACGAAGATCGTGTTTTCATCGACCCGCTCACGCACATCGGCAGGCTCCAGGCAGAGGCTGCCGGGCCGCATGCCCACCTCCCGCAGCTCGATGTCCCAGTATTTGGCAAACTTGTGCCAGCAGATCTGCACTGCGCCGCAGACCATGTTGGGCCGGTCGGTTGGCTTGCCGGCGGCCCGCTGCCGCTCCCGCCACCGCCATTTCGCCGCCATCCCGCCGAGCATCGCCGCCTCGCTTGAGCCGACGGTCGAGCAGCCCATCGCCTCCCCCGGCGCATGCCAGAGATCGGCGAGCATGCGGACGCAGCGGCTCTCAATCTCGGCAGTCTGCGGATACTCATCCTTATCAATTAGGTTCTTGTCGATCGCCAGGTCCATCAGCTGATGCACCTCGGGGGCCTCCCAGGTCTGGCAGAACGTGGCCAGGTTCTGCTTGGAGTTGCCATCGAGCAGCAGCTCTTCGGCGATCGCCTGATGGATCGCATGCGGCTGCCCGCCGCTGGTGGGAAAGTGATCCCGCGGTAGCTCCTGGTTGAGCAGAAACTCCGGCGGAGAGGCGGGGGCGGCTGGGGGGGCGGATGGGGGCACGGATGTGCGCGGGGGAGAGCGGTGCAGCGGCATGGCGATGACTCCGTGGGCGGGTGGGTGTGCGGGAGATGCCGCGGGCAACCGGTGGCGGTCGCGCGGACTCGTGTCTCTGATTGTGCGGACTTTGCCGGTTGGTGACAGTGCCTGTTCGGGATGTGTGCCGATTCTGAGGCGAGCGAGCGGCCTCAAGCGGGATGGATGGCGGCAGGAGCCGATGAGCGAGGGTAGGGTGGAGAAGGGCGGGGCAGCGAGGCCCGCCGGTGAGAGCACCGACACACGCAGGAGACAGCGACATGGCTGCGAGCAGGCAACCACATTGTGGAGCAGGAGTGTTGGCGAGCCTGATGCTCGCCGCGTGTGCGGGGACAGCGGCTGCAGCCGGCTTTGGCACCGGCAACTGGGGCGGCAGCAGCATCGGCGTGGGCCCCAACACCTTCTACAACAATGGTCTTGTCTCCCGGCAGATCGGCGGTCATGAGTTTTTCAACAACGGCGTCGTCGGCATGAACTACGGCAACGTTACGCTCTACAGCAACGGCCTCGCGGCGAAGAACACGCGGCCCACAAGCGGCCATGCCCCCAACCGCTACTTCAGCAACCTCTCGATCGGTGTGCCGGTCAGGGCGGGCGCCGGCTCGCGGGCAACGGTCTATGGTGGTGGGCAGCCGTATCCCCTCGGCCCTGGGCCCAACCCGTTCAGCTCCGGTGCTGGCGGCATCCCCAGCGGCGGAGCGACGCCCTGGTCAACGACGCCGTGGTCGCAGAAGCCCTGGTGAGGTCGCTGGGGCCTGCGGAGTGTCCGAAAGGCAACGGCTGCCCTGAGCCTGCTCATCGGAGTCTGTCATGCCGCCGTCGGATCAGCCACCGCCTGTGTGTGTGTGGCTCAAGCGGGATCTCCGCATCGACGACCACGAGCCGCTCGCGCTGGCGGTCAGGCGTGCTGGCCGGGGCGGCGTGCTGGCGGTGTTTCTCTACGAACCGGACGTGCTGGGGCAGCCGGAATGGAGCCCGGCCCACACGGCGTTTCAGGCGGAGTGCTTGCGGGAGCTGGAGCCCGAGCTTGCGGCCCGGGGCGTCAGGCTGATCACCCGGCGGGGTGAAGCGGTGGCGGCGTTTGACCAGCTGCGGCACGAGGTGGGCTTTACGGAGCTCTTGGCCCACGAGGAAACCGGTACGGCCGTCACGTACGCCCGTGACCGCCGGGTGCGGGCCTGGGCGAGAGCTTGTGGTGTGGTGTTTCGCGAGCTGCCGCAGACCGGCGTTGTGCGGAGGCTGGCTGGCCGCAATGGCTGGAATCGCCGCTGGGAGGAGCGGATGGCCGCGGCAATGCCGAAGCAGCCGGCAGCCGGCCGTATCGCTCATCACCTCCGTCGTGTGGGCACCTGTGGTGTGCTCGGCTGCCGCGACCTTCGTCAGCCGGCCGACACGACCGACCGGCAGGCTGGTGGCATGGCGGCAGGGCATGCGGTGCTCAAGAGTTTCCTTGACGAACGTGGCAGGGCCTACTCCGGCGGCATCAGCAGCCCCGTCTCAGCGGCCACGGCCTGTTCGCGGCTGAGCGTCCATCTCGCCTTTGGCAGCCTCTCGCTGCGTCAGGTCTGGCAGGCGTCGGAAGCCCGTCGTGAGGAAGTGGCGGCCGCTGCGGGCCTCGCTCCCACGCCGCGAGACCGGGCGACGGCCCGGGCTTGGCTGCGGAGCCTGAAGGGATTTCAGTCGCGGCTTCACTGGCACTGTCACTTCATGCAGAAGCTTGAAGACGAGCCGGCCATCGAGTTTCAGTGCATGCAGCGGGCTGCCGAAGGCCTCCGCGGCGAGGGCTGCCCGGAGCGACTAGCGGCGTGGACCGCGGGACGAACCGGCTATCCGCTCGTCGATGCGTGCATGCGGAGCGTGGCGGCCACCGGCTGGCTGACGTTTCGGATGCGAGCGCTCGTTGTCTCGTTCGCCAGCTACTCACTCTGGCTGCCCTGGCGGCCGACCGGGCTCCATCTGGCTCGGGCCTTTCTCGACTTCGAGCCGGGCATCCACTGGTCGCAGATGCAGATGCAAAGCGGCACTACCGGGATCAACACGCTGCGGATCTACAACCCGACAAAGCAGGCGATCGAGCAGGATCCCCACGGGATCTTTCTCCGCCGCTGGCTGCCTGAGCTCGTCGCTGTGCCGACGGCCTACCTCCACCAGCCCTGGACGATGCCCGCCGACGTGCAGGCCCGGGCCGGCTGCCGGATCGGCTCCGACTATCCCGCGCCGATCGTCGACCACGCCGTAGCCCTGCGAGAAGCCAAGGCCCGCTTCGCGGCGCTGCGACGCAGTCCGGCGGCCCTGGCCGAAGCTCGTGAGGTCGCCTTCCGGCATGGCAGTCGCCGCGACCGTCGCGGTGCCATGCAGCAGGATCCCGTGCGTCGGCAGCTGCGAAAGCGGGCCCGCCCCGCGCCGCCCGACCCGCAGCGGCTGCTTCCCTTCGCCGAGCCCGACAGCGGTGAGCCCTGACGGCGGGTCGGCAGGTGACGACAGCGTCGCGACGGGAATGAATAAGGTGGTCGTCTCCGACAGATGCTGCGGCAGCCGGCCCAGGGCGATACGATGGCGGATCGCGGGCGGTGCTCGTATGGTCTCCACTCGTCTTGCTGTGCCCTCTCGCTTTGGTTGCGCCTGTGTCTGGTTCCTCTGCGACCGCTGCCTTTCGTGACCTCCGCGGGAGTCTGGTGTTTCTTGGCACGGGCACGAGCGTGGGGGTGCCGATGGTCGGCTGCAGCTGCGAGACCTGCCAGAGCCGCGACCCCCGCGACAGCCGCACCCGCACGAGCGTGGCCCTCGGCCTGCCGGAAGGCACGCTGCTGGTCGATACCACGCCCGACCTCCGCGAGCAGCTGCTGCGAGAGCGAATCGGCTCGGTCGACGCGGTGCTCTACACGCACGACCACGTCGACCATGTCTACGGCATGGACGACCTGCGGCCGATCTGCTTCCACGCCGGCCGGCCGGTGCCGGTCTACTGCGAGGAGCGGGTGGAGCGGCGGATCCTGCGGGCCTTCGACTATGCCTTCGTCGCCCCGGCGACGCCTGGTGGTGGCCTGCCGAAGGTGACCTTCAACCGGATCTCCACCGATCCGTTTGAGCTGCTCGGCACCACGGTGATCCCGCTGCGGCTGCAGCACGGCACGTTTGAGGTGCTCGGCTTTCGCTTTGGCGACCTGGCCTACTGCACCGACACCAACGAGATCCCCGACGAAACGTGGCCACGCCTGGAAGGCCTCGACGTGCTTGTGCTCGACTGCCTGCGGGCCAGTCGACATCCCACACACTTCTCGCTCGACGAGGCCCTCGCCGTGGCCCGTCGCGTGAAGGCCCGCCGCACCCTGCTGGTGCACATGTCGCACGACATCTGCCACGCCGACGTCGCCGCCACGCTGCCCGCCGGTGTGGAACTGGCCCACGACGGCCTCGTCGTGCCACTGGTGGGGTGAGGGGCCACGGCTGGCAGCTGCTCAGCCTGCGATGCTGGCTCCCTCACGCGTGATGGCAACGCCGGCGGCAGCCGTGCCAGCGCATCGGAAGGGACTCTGCTCGACCCGCCGTCGATTCGTCACGCGAGAGCGTCGATTGGTCACATTTTTTGACGGGAAATCAATGGAGGCCCGTGGGGCCTGCTAGGGTCGGCGGCGACTCTGGGCTGAGCTGGAACGCGGGCGACCGCGTTTGCGGCGGCATGTCCGGGTCGCATTCGCATCTCACGGATGAGATCGATTTTGCCTGCCGTCCACCGGGTCCGCGGGCTTGACCATGGAGAGGTTGCCGCTCATGACCCGCCGTTTTCTTCGCTCTCTCAGCCTGAGTTGCTGCAGCCTTCTGCTTCTGGCTGGTTTCAGCACGACCACCCGCGAGGCCGCCGCGGTGGTCATCGTCGCGGAGTCGTTTGACCGGACCGATGGGTTTGAGATGGCCGGGGCCACGCCCAACGTTGCCAACCTGCAGGGAGGGGTTTTCACGGCGCAGACGAATCGCGGCGGGTACCTCGTTTCGAATAACACCCTGAAGTTCGGGCCAGACCACTCGTTGAGCGTGCCGCTGGGCAGCTACTACACCGGCGACCTCTCGCTGTCAGCGGATCTCTCTCGAGGCAATCTCGGGAACTCTGGAGATTTTAACCGGGGAGTGGCCCTCGGATTCAACGCGAGCCCAACGGGCTCTTGGAACGTGACCTTCACCGGCTTGCGGCTGACGAACTCCTCAACGCTGGCCTTCCAAAGCGGCAACTCAGTCAAGGCGAGTGTCAGCGTCACGACAAGCTCGAATACCTTCTATAGCCTGAGCTACGACGTGAATGTCGACACGGGCGTGATCAGCACCATCAGTCTCGGCGGCAGTGGCAACTCGTCCGTCGACTTCTCGCCCATTTACGCTGCGTCACAGTCCACGAACTATTTCGCCGGCTCACCGAATCTCTCCGTCTTTGCTGGCGGAAGTGCAGCCGGTCAGTACGGCTATGTCGACAACCTCTCGCTCTCCAACACCACTGCCGTGCCCGAACCCTCGACGGTTGCGATGCTTGCGATTGCCGGCGGCATCGCCACGGCTGCCGCCCGCCGTCGTCGGAAGTGAGTGGGCGGCACGAGTTCGCTGGAAACTGGGGGAGTGGTACGGCTGTCGCCGCTCGCTGCCGCTCAGCACGATTGAGCGACGCAATGCCCTCCGCGTGTCATGGCTTGTCTTGGTGCGTCGGGGCGAAAGACGAAGGTGCCGTCCGGCGACGGGATACCCTGGGAGAGGTCTGCTAAGATGCAGAGGTGGATCGCGGTGCCGGCTGCGGTCCCAGATTGCTGTTCGTTGACTGCTGAGAGTTGACTGCTTTCGTTTTTGGCTCACTGGAGGACTCGCTCGATGACTCTGCCTCGCCTCTCTGCTGTGTGCGTTCGTGCCCTCTCTCGCGGCCTCTGCTGCGCTGCGGTCGTCGGCCTCCTGGTGTCGTCGGCTGCGGTGCTGCCAGCCACTGCCCTCGCCCAGCGTGATGCTGGGGCTAAGGCCCGCGGCGACCTCACCTTCTACGCCCGCAGCGGCGGCTCACACATGAACGCCGCCCACGCTCACGCGAGCCATTACCACGGCTACCTGGGCCGTACCGAGACCATCTCGCCGCGGATCGTGCGGATGAGTGGCAGCACGATCAACCACCACATCGACCTCACGCAGCAGCACCTCGACGGCATGCGGGAGCATTTTGAAGCGGCCGACGACAAGCAGTCGCTGGCGGAAGTCGATGCGATCGAGAAGCATCTTGCCGAAGCCAAGCACCACCATGCCACGGCCGAGAGCAAGGCCCGCACCACGCCGGAAGACATCGCGTCGATCCAAGAGAGCGTGAATGAGCTGCGGGTGTCGCTGGACAAGGCGATTACCGCCTATGGGGCGTTGCTCGCCAAGCATGACCTCGCCGATGAGCCGGTGGTGAAGCCGGGGGAAGCGAAGGCCAAGGAGTAGCAGGTAAGGGCTCGTGCGGCTTGCGTTCACCGCAGCCGCAGGGCATTGCCGATCACCGAGAGGCTGCTGGCGGTCATTGCGGCCGCGGCGAGCATCGGGCTCATCAGCATCCCCGTGAGCGGGTAGAGCAGGCCGGCAGCGACCGGGATGGCGAGCATGTTGTAGACGAGCGAGAGGGCGAGGTTTTCGCGGACATTCCGCATCGTCTGCCGGGCAAGGTCAATCGCCTCGGGCAGGCGGGTGAGGCCTCCGGAGAGGAGCGTGATGTCGGCGGTCTCGATGGCCACATCCGCTCCCGACCCGACCGCGATTCCCACATCGGCTGCGGCCAGGGCGGGTGCGTCGTTGATGCCGTCGCCCACGAAGGCGATGCGGCGGCCCTCCTGATGGCGGCGGTGAATCTCGCGGAGCTTGTCACCGGGGCTGCAGCCACCGGTGGCGTCGTCGATGCCGACCGCGGCAGCGAGCTGGGCGGCGGCAGCCTGGCTGTCGCCCGAGAGCAGGGCCGGGCGAAGGCCCCGATGCTGCAAACTGTCCACAACGCTGCGGGCCTCTGGCCGCGGCATGTCTTCCAGGGCAAACCAGGCAGCCGGCTGGCCATCGATCGCGGCCAGCACGAGCGTCGCTCCACGCTCCCGGGCTGCGTCTGCCGCGGCCGGCTCGCGAACCGGCATCCGCTCTTCGAGAAACGCTCGGCTGCCGACGGCCACCTGACGGCCTTCGACCTCTCCGCAGATGCCTCGGCCCACCGTGGCCTGCACCTGCGTGGCTGCCGGCACCGCCAGCCCCCGCTCCGCCGCGGCGTTTCCAAAGGCCGTCGCCAGGGTGTGCTCGCTGGCTGCCTCGACTGCGGCCACCAGCCGGAGCACGGCCTCGGGCGAGTCGGCCGCAGAGCCGTGCTCGCCGAGCCTGCCGCTGGCTGCCAGCTGCGGCTTTCCAAGCGTGAGCGTGCCGGTCTTGTCGAAGATCACCGTGTCGGCTGTCGCCAGGGCCTGCATCGCCGCCGACGAGCGGGCGAGAATACCTGAGCGGGCTCCACGGCCAACAGCCACTGTCATCGAGAGCGGCGTGGCCAGGCCCAGCCCGCACGGGCAGGCGATCACCAGCACGCTGACCGCCGACACGATGCCCATCGAGAGCCCCTGCTCGCCGCCAAACACGAGCCAGCCCACGAGCGTGATCGCGGCTGCCAGCACCACCGCCGGCACCACGCGGGCCGAGATGCGGTCAGCCAGCTGCTCAATCGGCGCCCTCGCCGCGTGCGCCTCACGGACGAGCCTGGTGATCCGTGCGACCAAGGAGCCGGCACTGCTGGCCTCTGCCTGCATCACCAACGCCCCGGCGCCGTTGAGCGATCCGCCCAGCACCCGGTCGCCTGCCTGCTTGGCCACGGCCGCCGGTTCGCCGGTCAGCAGCGACTCATCGCACCCGCTTTCCCCCTCCACCACGCGGCCATCGACCGGCACCCGCTCCCCCGGCCTGACCCGCAGGAAATCGCCTTCGCGGACCGCCGCCAGGGCCACCGTCTCGCTCTGGCTCCAGTCGGAGGGGGCGAGCCGCACCGCCTCCGGGGGCGAGAGGTCGAGCAGAGCCCGGATGGCCGCGGTCGTGCCGCGACGGGCCCGGCTCTCGAGCAGCTGGCCGGCCAGTACGAGCACGACGATCATTGCCGCAGACTCAAAGAATCGCCCCACCCCGCCATGGTGGCCGCGAAATGCCTCGGGAAAGATGCCGGGGGCGACCGTGGCGACGAGGCTGTAGCCCCAGGCGGTCACGACACCGATGCTGATCAGCGAAAACATCGTGGGCCGACCGCGACGGATCGCCGCCAGGCCGCCAGTGAGGATCGGCCAGCCGCCGTAGAACACGACGGCGCTCGCGAGCGCCAGCTCCAGCCATGCTGCCCACGCAGCCTGCTCCAGAGCCGTCAGCCAGAGCGGCTCGCCGATCGGCAGCATCCTCGCCAGCATCGGCAGCATGCTGAGGAGAAACACGATCACCGCCGGCACGACCGAAACCGCCAGGCGACGCTGGAAATCGCTGCCACCATGGTCGTCGCCTGCCCCGCCGACGGGCTCCAGAGGCATCCCGCAGATCGGGCAGCTGCCCGCGGTGGGGCTCGTCACATCCGGGTGCATCGGACAGGTCCAGCCGAGCGAGCCCGCCTCGTGGCGGGCGCAGCAGGGAGCGGGGGCGGCCGAGCTTTCGGGGCCTGCGGGCGGGGTGGGCTCAGGCTGAAGAATGGGCAGCTGCATTGGCGTTCAGGAGTGTGGTGTGGGCGTCGGGCTGGGCGGCGGAGTCGCCGCAGCGTGGGCGTCGCGGCTGGCGGCGGCGAGGCGACCGAGCACGACCGCCGCATCTCCTGAGTCGATGGCGTGTTCGGCGAGTTCTCGGGCAGCCGGCAGGGAGTCGGCCCGCCCCGCCGCCCAGAGCACCGCGGCCGCATTGAGCAGCACGATCTCTCGGCGTGGGCCCCGGCCTCCCGCGAGCACCTCTCGGATTGCCCCCGCGCTTTCCTCGGGCCCGTCGACAACCAGCTCCGCCTCGTCGTCGGCTGGCCGGGTGGCAAGCCCGAAGTCTTCCGGCCGCCATTCGTGTTCGCTGACCGTGCCATCGCAAACGTCGAGCACATCGGTCGGCCCAAACAGGCTCACCTCGTCAAGGCAGCTGTGGGCACGGCCATCGATGTTTCCACTGACAATCAGGCCGCGACGCAGGCCGAGCATGGCGGCCGCTTCGGCCAGGGCCCGCCGCTTTGCGGGCCGGCCGACGCCGATCACCTGAATCTCCGCACCGGCTGGGTTGCACAGCGGGCCGATCAGGTTGAAGACCGTGGGCTTTGCCACCTTCTTCCGCAGGGGGCCGACGCGGGCCATCGCCGGATGGTGCTGCGGGGCGTGGCAGTAGCAGATCCCAATCGTCTCAAGAGAACGCGTGGCAGCATCAGGCGGCAGGTCGATGGCAATGCCGAGCCTCTCGAGCACATCGGCCGAACCGGTGCGGCTGGAAACCGAACGGTTGCCGTGCTTGGCGACCGGCTGGCCGGCGGCGGCCACCACAAACGCGGTTGCGGTCGAGATGTTGAACGTGCCTGAGCCATCGCCACCGGTGCCGCAGGTGTCGGCGAGCAACAGGCCTGCGGGGGTTTGCAAGCGTTTCATGTGGGCTCGCAGGGCATCGGCCGCACCGGCGATTTCTTCGGCGGTCTCTCCCCGGTTGGCGAGGGCGACCAGCAGCGAGGCAAAGGCGGCCTCCGCCGCGTCATCTGCCACGAGCCCCTCCAGCACCCCCTCCACGAGGGCCTGCATCGACGCTCTGGGAAGCTCTCTGCCAGCCTCGACTTCGCTGAGGGCCGTCTGAATCGTGGTTGCAAAGTCTGTCATAGGATGCCTTGTCGTATGCGGAGCTCCGGGGGTGTCAGCCGGCAGAACCCTCCTCTGTCCGAGCGAGGCTTGATTCTAATCGCCCCGATTCCGACGATTGAATGAAACAGGAGTGTTGCGGCCTGCTCCCGGAAAAAAGAATGGCCGCGATATCCCCCGCGAGGGTAGGGCCGTGCCACGGAAGGTGATTCTCGACGTCGATCCAGGAATCGACGATGCCGTGGCGCTCGCGATCGCGCTCTTTGATCCGCGGCTCGATGTGCTCGCGGTCACCGCCACTGGCGGCAACGTCGACCCGGCCCAGGCCACGGCCAATGCCCGCACGATTGTGGGGCTGCTCGACCCGCCGCGATTGCCCCGCATCGGCGTGGCGGCCAGCGATGTGCTGCTGCCGGAACGGGGGCCGAGCGTGCACGGGCCCGATGGGCTCGGGGGAGCCGATCTCCCGCAGGCCAGGCTGCATGGTGGGCATCCGTCTGAGAAGGTGATCCTGGAAACGGTGAAAGCGCATCCCGGCGAGGTCACGATTCTCGCCCTCGGGCCGCTGACCAACCTCGCCCGCATGATCGCCCGCGAGCCGTCGCTGGCGGAACTGGTTGGCGAGGTGGTGATCTCCGGTGGCACGGCCTTTGGCCGGGGCAGCACGACGCCGGTGGCAGACTTCAACTTCTTTGCCAATCCGGCGGCAGCCCGCTATGTGATTCGCGAGCCACTCACCAAAACGCTCGTTCCGCTGGAGACAACCTCCCAGGTGGTGCTGGGCTTCGATCTCCTTGAGCATCTGCCCGATGAATCGTCGCGAGCCGGGGCGATGCTGCAGCGGGTCTTGCCGCACGCCTTCCGGGCCCACCGGCAGCTCCTCGGCACCGAGGGCATCTGCCTGCACGATGTTGTCACGCTCGTCTCGCTGTTGCACCCCGAGCTCTTTGAGCGGACGACCGTGGGGGCTGACGTGGAAACCAGCGGCGAGCTGACCACCGGCATGCTGGTGGTCGACCACCGGTCGTCCAACCGCTGGAAGCGGAATGTCGACCTGCTCGTTGAGGTCGACGTCGGTGCCGTGCGAGACAGCATCCTGCGAGGGATCGCCCAGGCGGCCCGCAGCACCGAGTAAACAAGGCCGTGGCACGAGGCTACCGCTCGAAGGCCTCGCGAACGCCGACCGGCACATTGATCGTCTGCGAGCGGCGGTCGCGATACACCCGCAGAGCCACGGTGCGGCCAGCCGGTGTCGTGCTCACGAGGCTCACCAGGTGGTCGTCGTCATCAACCGCCACGCCGTTGTATTCGAGGATCACGTCGTCGATGCGAATCCCAGCGTTCTCGGCGGGACCGCTTTTGGTCACGCCCGAAACGCGTGCCCCCACCGGTCGCACCAGAGCCAGTCGATCGGCCGTTCGTTGGGAGAACCTGCGGTCGAGGGTGACGCCGAGATAAGCCCGGGAAACGCTGCCGGTTTCCACGAGCTGCTCGGCCACAAACATCACCATCGACACGGGAATCGCAAAGCCGATGCCCTCGCTGCCGCCGGAGTTGCTGGCGATGGCCGTGTTGAGCCCCACGACCTCGCCCCGCAGGTTGACCAGCGGTCCGCCGCTGTTGCCCGGGTTGATCGCGGCGTCGGTCTGGATGAAGTCTTGGAAGCGGACGTTGCCTTCGCCGAGGTCGAGATCGCGGCGGCCTTTGGCTGAAACGATGCCCAGCGTCACGGAGTGGGCGAGGCCAAACGGGCTGCCGACCGCAAGCACCGTGTCGCCAATCTCGAGCCGGTCGTCCTGAGCCACGCGAGCCGTCTGCAAGCGATTGCCGGGAATCGCCATCACGCCGATGTCGGTGGCCGGATCAGTCCAGACCCGCGTCGGCCGCAACTCGCGGCCGTCGTCGAGGCGGATGCGGATTGCGTCGAGCTCGGCCCCGTAAATCACGTGCCGGTTGGTGAGCACCACCGTCTGGTCGGCGACCATGGTGATCACGCCCGAGCCCGACTCGTCTTCCGAGGCCTCCCCCTCGCGATCGGCAGACGAGGCTTTCTTGGTGTCGATATGGACGACCGTGGGGGTCACCAGGGCGGTCACCTTTCGCAGCAGTCGGCTGCGTCGTTCGAGCTCGTCGGCCTCGACGGCAATCTCCGCGTAGAGCCGCTCACGTTCGGACTCACTCAGCCCCCGATCGGCAAACGGATCGATCGGCTGCTGTGGGCCGTCCACCGCCACGGGAGTGAGCGACCGCAGCGGCTCGTCAGCGGAGGTGCCTCGCGAGCCCATCACGGCCAGCACGGCTACCGCCGAGATCGCCACGGCAGTTGCGGCACTCCGCGGTTGGCGGAGAAGGCGAGCGGCAGACGTGAGAAGAGAGGTGAGCATGACGACAGGGGACGACAGGGCTCGGGGTGGGAGCTGCTCCAGATTGAGCATACCCCACGGAACGGGCCTCTGTCGGCTGGCGATCGATTGCCTGAGACGGCGGTGAGCGGCCTCAGGAAACGTCGACTTCCTCTTCGTCGGAAGCCATTTCCACTTCCTCACGGAGCGACTCTGCCGAGAGCCCCGTCCGCTCAATTTCTCGCTGGCAGGTGATGCAGATCGTGGCGTAGGGGAGGGCGTTGAGCCTGGCCATGGGAATCTTGCCCTCGCAGACTTCACACAGCCCGTAGTCGCCATCACGCATCCGCTCGAGCGCATGCTCGATTGAGGCCAGCTCCCGGCTTTCCACTTCGGCCAACTGGGAGCTGATTTCGTCTTGGGCGGAGTCGAGGGCGGCATCCATCACATCGCCCGGCTCACCACTGCGGAGCTCTTTCAGCAGCGAGAGGTCACCAGCGAGCGCACTGCGGAGCGCATCGCGTCGACGGACGAGGATCGCCTTCAGGTTGAGAATCGCTTCATTGCGTGCCATGGTGGTGTCCTCTGCAGCGTGCTTTGTTGACCGCCTTGCCCGCGAAGTTGTCTTCTTTGCCATGGAGCAGAACCTCGGACAGGTGGCAATCTGATAGTACGCAGCCGCTCGAAAACGGTTCGCGCGAGACCGGTTTTTCCGATTGAATCGGCACGGATGGCCGAAAAATCAAGAAAACCCCCCGTTGACAGTTGGGGGGCTCGCCCAGACTGCCTAGGTTTCCTCGAGGGGCGGCCTCGCCCTTAAGGGGTGTCCGTCTCGGCTGCGAAGCACCAGAGGGTGCCGTCGTCGGTGGCCATCACCAGGCAGCCGTCTGCGACGGCGGGTGAGGCAACAAAGCCGCTGCCCGCGTCGAACTCCCAGGCAAGCTCGCCGTCGGCAGTGCGAACCGCGGCGATCTGGCCGGCGGCGTCACCGATCACCGCAACTTCTTCAGGAGCATCGGCCCCGGTCACCGCCTCTAGCACCACCGGCGAGCCGTCGACGCGGCCCCGCATCCGCTGTCTCCAGCTGCGGCTGCCGTCGGCCAGGCTGAAGGCCTCGACCACCCGGCTCCGTGAGCCGACGATCGCCAGCGGACCCTCCGCGGCGGTGCCAATCGCGGCGCTCGACCGGTAGGCCTGCCCGCCTGCGGCCGGCCGCATCTGCCAGGCGACCGCAGGCTCGACAACATCGATGGAGAAAAACGTGCCGCCCTCGGTTCCAAAGTAGACCCGGCTCTCAAAGGCCGCAGGCGTCGTCCCGGTGGGGCCGTCGATGGCCACCTCCCCACGGGCCGTTCCGTCGCTGGCGCTGATCACATGCAGCTTGCCGTCGCAGCCGGCAAGAAACACCCGGCCGTTGGCCACGGTGGGCGAGCAGCGGATCTGGTCGGCGATGGTGTGGCTCCAGAGCAGCCGGCCGTCGGCCACCGCCAGGCAGGCGAGCGTGGCATCCTGGCTGCCGACAAGCACCCGCAGCGGCAGGTCGCCCTCGGCCTCCAGCACCGTGGGCCCGCCGGAGATCTCCCCGGCCGACTCGTGGGTCCAGAGCGTGGTGCCGTCGGCTGCCGCCAGGCCGCGGACAACACCATCGATATCCCCCACCACCACCACGTCGCCACAGACCGCTGCCGCGGCGGTGTAGCCGAGGCTTCCGGTGGTCGTCCAGAGGGTGCTGCCATCGGCCAGGCTGATCGCTGAGAAGCTGCCGTCGAGGTCGCCAAGGTAGATCACGCCGTTGGCGATCACGGGCGTGCTGTCGTAGCCAATCTCCGAGATTTTCTTCTGCCAGCGGGGAGCCAGCGGCAGGGAGAGCACGGCAGCGGAGCGGCCGGTTCCCTCAGTGGTGCCTCGGAACATCGGCCAGGCCTTCGCCGGCGCCTCCGCCGGTTCGCCAGCAAAGCCGAGGGTGGCCGTTGCGGCCATGGCCACGCCTGCCAGCGCTCGCTTCCATCGGATCCCGAAACTCATCGTGCGTCCTCATAAAGAGACGTGAAGTCGCTGGCGGAGAGCGGGCGAGGGTTGAACGACCCGGTCCACTGTGTGGCCGCAATCGCCGCCAGCGAGGCAGTGTCGACGTGTTCGAGCTTCAGCTCCGCCAGCGATGCCGCCAGGCCAGCCTGCCGCAGCAGCTCTGTCAGCCAGTTGGCGAGCGTTTCGGATCCGGCTGCATCTGCCGCTGGCAGGTCTCGACAGAGGTCGGCGTAGGCAGCCTCGCAGGCCCCCGCGTTGAACCGCACGATGTGGGGCAGGGCCAGGCCGACCGCCTGACCGTGTGGCACGTGGTGGCACTGCGTGAGGGGGTTGGCCATCGCATGCGCCCCGCCAAGCATGGCGTTTTCGATGGCGATGCCCGCCCAGGCTGCGGCCAGCT
>CALCGM010000735.1 GCA_937900985.1 uncultured Planctomycetaceae bacterium
TGGAAGCGGGTGCCAAAGATGTCGAACGGGGCCAGCCCGTAGCCCAGCAGGTTGGGCATGCTGTGGATCCAGTTGAACTGCACGCGGGTGTAGCGGTTCCACCACCAGTTGATGCCCACGGTCGATTCGTTGAGCACGCCATAGTTGGGTAAGGGGGGTGGTCCGGGTGCATCCTGGATCTGGTTGGCCGGATTCACGTTGACCAGCGACATGTCGACGTAGGTCCAGCGAGCAGACAGCTCCCAGGCACCCCAGCCCCGCAGACGGCCGCGGCGGCCCGTGCCAAAAAACGGCGTGTGCGGCACGACGTTGTAGTCAAACACCCCTGCCTGCTTGAGGTAGCCCGGCTTTTCTCCAGTGAGAAAAACCCCCCCCTGCATGTAGGCGGTGGGCAGCAGCATCGTCGGCCCGCCCTGCTGGTTGATCGTCTCGAGCATCGCCTCCGACTGGAAATGCACTGGCCCGTAGTTGCTGGCCAGCTCAAGGTGGTAGAGACAGAAGTTTTCAGAGAGGATCCGGCCTGCATCGAGCACGAACGGTGTGCCTGCGGCCGTGAGCCCGCCCCCACCGGGATCGCCGATGAAGAACTCCGGGAAAACCTGTGAGTTGTAGGCCTTCCCGGTCGCGAGGCTGTCGCCCTCGCCACCGAGCTGGCTAAACACAAACCCCGTGCCCACGTGCAGCAGGTAGCGGCCCTCAGAGGGCTCGTCGTAATGCAGCAGGTGGGTGACACGGCTGGCGAACGACACGCCGCCGTTGTCGCCCAGCTGGGCGCCAAAGCGGTTGTCGCCAAAGGTGCGATAGTTTGAGCCGCCGTTGTAAAACGTGAAGCCTGTCGCGTAGACGCTCGCCGCCCACTGGGTTCGCTCACTGTCGCTCATCGCGTAAGCCATGATGCCCACGCGGCGAAACGGATCGACCGCCTGAAAGGCAGCCGACCGCTCGAGAAAGTCGAGATGCCGCACGCTCGTCCAGGAGTCCATCAGGCCCGGCTGGCGAAACTGCCCAATCCGGACCGTTCCGAGCCAAGGGATCTCGTCGATTTCGCCCCACACATCGAGCAGGCTCGGCCGGCCGCCTTGGGCAAAGTCCACCTCGATGGTGTAGGCCATAAACTCAGTCAGTTCACCAATCGCCTGGAGGCGAGCCCGGCGGAAGCTGACTCCATTCTGTATGTCGCCATAGCGGCCAACGCTCGCTGCCGACTGGCTGAAGAGGCCGTCGTCAAGCTGAAAGAAGCCGCTGAGGCGGATCAGGGGATACTCGCCGAAGCGGCCCTCAAGTTCGCTGAGCCGTTCGCGAATGTTGCCCACCTGGTTGGGGTCGAGCACCGGTCCTTGGCCGGCCCCGGGCCCCTGCCCGAACGCCTGCCCGGCGCCTGAGCGGATGTTGCCCGGCTGATCGGGAGCGAGCACGGGCTGCCCCGCTTCTCCCGCTCGCTCGGTAGGCCCCGGCAGCCGTTCCGCCTGCCGGCCATCGGCGGCGGCAGGCTGAAAGGCGAGCCGATCGAACCGTTCAGGGTCGACCGCTCCCGGAATAGGCAGCGGTGAATCGGCGAACGCACCGAGCGACAGAAACCCCCAGACGGCCGCCAACGCCCATCGTCCAACTGCCCGTGTTGCCTGCCGAGAAACCACGCCCAGCTACCAGGTGCCTGCACGCTGTCCATCCCAGCCCCAGAGGATCCAGGTGGACCAAACACAGGCCTGCCGGAAGAGTCGCCGCAGCCTGCCGCTTCCCTAGAATCGGCAGAGCCGCCCGGTTTCTCCGGCCTTGTTGGCTGAAAGGGCCTTTAGGAGCCAGAAGCGAGCCGCTCCGCCACAGTCGGGGCAAAATAGGTAAGCACGGCATCGGCTCCCGCCCGGCGAATTGAGAGCAGGCTCTCAAGCATCGCCGCCTTGAGGTCGAGCATGCCCGCGGCCGCAGCAGCGTGGATCATCGCATACTCACCGCTGACCTGATACGCGAAGGTGGGCATCCCGAAGCTGGTCTTCACGCGGTGGATCACATCGAGCGCGGTCATCGCCGGCTTGACCATCACCATGTCGGCCCCTTCAGCGATGTCGAGGGCGACCTCACGGAGCCCCTCATCGCTGTTGGCCGGGCTCATCTGATAGGTCTTCTTATCCGCTGCCCCAAGATTGGCGGCGCTGCCAACAGCACTTCGGAACGGGCCATAGAAGGCTGAGGCAAACTTGGCGGCATAGGAAAGGATCGCCACATCGTCATGGCCATGCGCGTCGAGCGCTGCCCGGATCGCCCCCACGCGGCCATCCATCATGTCCGACGGCGCCACCACCTGGCAGCCGGCCGCCGCGAGCGCCCTCGCCTGCCGGGTGAGCACCTCAACGGTTGCATCGTTGAGAATCTGGCCATCCGCCAGCAGCCCGTCGTGGCCGTGGCTGGTGTAGGGGTCGAGGGCGACGTCACAGATGATGCCGATCTCGTTGCCATGGGCCTGCCGCAGGGCCCGCACGCAGCGGCAGACGAGATTGTCGGGATCGACCGCATGGCTGCCATCGAGTGTCTTCAGGCTCGGATCGATCACGGGAAACAGGGCGATCGCCGGAATGCCTAGGCTCCGCGCTTCGGCAGCCGCGTCGACAATGCCCTCGATCGAGAGCCGTGACACTCCCGGCATCGCCGGCACCGCCTCGGGCTCTGCCAGATCGTGCACAAACAGCGGCCAGATCAGGTTTTCCACCGAAAGCCGGGTCTCCGCCACCAGCGACCGCAGCCAGGCATGCCGCCGGTTTCGCCGCAGCCGCGTGGCCGGAAACCGGCCGGGAAACGCCTCACCGCCTGCTCGCTCGTTCATCTGCTCGATCCTTGTTGTGCGAGAGTGTTGTCGCCGCTCTCCGACGAGCGGGGCTTTGACGGAGAAACGGTGAAAACGGCCAACGACACGGCAGCCCCGCCATGCTGCCAGCCCGGTCTGCCTCACGATCGGCTGTCGACGCACACTGCCGCTGCCAGCGCGGGCGTGTCTCCGCGAACACTGCCGCAGATCGCCACCGCACAGGCCTCGTCGGTCTCCCAGACAGCCACCCGCCGGGCCACCACGCCGAGGTCGCCCAGCATGGCGGGCGCCACCACCTCCACGAGATAGCGGGCCATGTTTTCAGCCGTCGGATTCCAGGGCATCACGAAATACTTCGTCGGCTCCACCATCCGCACCGCGGCCAGGGCGTTCTCGTCTTCCTCGAAGACGAGGAAGGCGTGATCCCAGTTGGCATCGAGCCAGCCGAGCATCCGCTGCTTGATCATCGAGAAGTCGATCACGCGGCCCACCACGTCGACCTCGCCGCCACCCGCTGCAGGCACCACCTCGATATCGACCCGGTAGTTGTGGCCGTGGAAAAACGCGCACTTGCTCTCATGGCGATAGAGCCGGTGGCCCGCGCAAAACTT
>CALCGM010000736.1 GCA_937900985.1 uncultured Planctomycetaceae bacterium
TGGAGCCTGCTGGCGGCCCTCGCCTGCGGGGGGATGCTCGCGTTTGGAAGTGGATTGGCAGATGCCGCCTGCGGTGACTGGCTTGTGGGTCACGTCGCCGATGATGCGACTGATCCGATTGCAAAGAGCGATGTGGCTCCACGCCATGCTGCTGCCGCCGAGCGTTTCGGGGCTTTCTCTTCTCTCGACCCGCTTTTTCACGCCACCACGCTGGAAGCAGAAAAGTCACGCCGAGGCGGCCGCTTGCCCTGCAGTGGCCCGGCATGCTCCAGTCTTCCTGATCTCCCGCTTGCTCCCGCCGGGACTCCTGAGCCCGTGACACCCACGAACCGCCTGCAGGCGGTGGTCGCCCACACTGACCTGCTGCCTGTTTCCGCGGCGGCCTGGCTTGTCGTCAACGACTCTCTTCTCTGTTTGGATGGCCCCACCTCGCGGATCGAACGCCCGCCCATGCGTGGCTGATCGAGCGTGACGCCATGCCGCGGTCCGCGTAGAGCCGCAGCAGGCTGCTCTCGGCACAGGAGAAGGCCTGGCCTCTCTCTGCCCTGCAGCCTGCCCTGTCAGCTTTCGCTGCGGACGCGAGCCCTTCGCCCGCCACCGGGAATCCCTCGCTGGCGAAACCGAGTGGGCAACGGCATGGCTTCGGTCTGTTTCGATCCACGTCCGTCCCCGCTTGCACGCCCGCAGCGGAGGCTTTCCAAACACTGAGGTTTCCTCCAATGTCCGCAGCCACGTCCGCTTCATCGCCCCGACGCCGCAAGCCTGTGCCGGCGATCGGCCCAAGGCTTCGCATCGTGCTCGTCGCCGTGCTCTCGATGCTGGCCATCATCGGGGCCAACTCCGGCTACCTCGCCGCCGTCACCTTCGCGGAATGGTCCACCGGCGAGACGTTTCAAAACTGGCTCTACCAGTGGATGTTCCTTGCCCACCTCGTGCTCGGCATCCTGTTTGTCACGCCTTTTCTCATCTTTGGCGTCGTGCACATGCTCAACACCCGCAACCGCAAGAACCGCCGAGCGGTGCGGGTGGGCTACGCGCTCTTTACCGCCGGGCTCGTCGTACTTATTTCAGGCGGGCTGCTCTTTGGCCTGCGGGCTACCAACATCGCCGCTCGCTTCCCGGCTGCCGTAAGCCTGTCTTACTGGGCGCATGTGATCACGCCGGTGGTGGCCGTCTGGCTCTACTGGCTGCACCGCCTCGTGGGCCCCAAGATTCGCTGGCGGCTGGGCCTGGGCTACGCAGGGCTTGTCGCCGCCTCGATCGCAGCAATGGTCGGCCTGCATGCCCAAGACCCCCGCAACTGGCATGCGCAAGGCCCCGAGGAAGGCGCCGAATACTTTGAGCCATCGCTCGCCCGCACCGCCACCGGCAACTACATCCCAGCCGACACGCTGATGATGGACCACTACTGCATGGAGTGTCATGCCGATGTGCATGCCGGCTGGAAAGACAGCGCCCATCACCTCAGCTCCTTCAACAACCCGGCCTATCTAGCGAGCGTGCGCGAAACCCGCGAGGTGGCCTGGGAGCGAGACGGCAACGTGCAGGCAGCCCGCTGGTGCGCCGGCTGCCACGATCCGGTGCCCTTCTACAGCGGCGCCTTCGACGATCCCAACTACGACGACGTGAACCATCCCACCGCCCATGCCGGCATCACCTGCACCACCTGCCACGCGATCACCCACGTCAACAGCACCCGCGGCAACGCCGACTACACGATCGACGAGCCGCTGCACTATCCCTTCGCCAAGAGCGACAACGACGTGCTCAAGTGGATCAACCATCAGCTGGTGAAGGCCAAGCCGGCGATGCACAAGAAGACCTTCCTTAAGGACTTCCACTCAGGCTCCGAGTTCTGCTCCACCTGCCACAAGGTGAGCCTGCCGGGTGAGCTGACCCACTACAAGGATTTTCTCCGTGGGCAGAACCACTACGACTCGTTTCTCTTAAGCGGCGTGTCGGGCCACGGGGCCCGCAGTTTCTACTACCCGCCGGTGGCCAAGACCGAGTGCAACGACTGCCACATGCCCCTGCAGGAGTCGGACGACTTTGCCGCCGCCTTCCGCGACGACTCGGGCCTCCTGAAGGTCCACAACCATCTCTTCCCCTCAGCCAACACCGGGCTCGCCTGGCTCTATGACCGGCCGGAGATCGTGGAAGCCCACCGCGAGTTTCTTGAGGGCTGCGTGCGGGTGGATCTGTTTGGCATCCGCGAGGGCACGACGGTCGATGCCCCGCTGACTGCCCCGCTGCGACCGGCAATGCCGGTGCTTGAGCCGGGACGCGACTACCTGCTGGAAACCGTGATCCGCACGCTGACCCTCGGCCACCTCTTCACCCAGGGAACCGTCGACTCCAACGAGATCTGGCTCGACATCACGCTCGAGAGCGACGGCAAGGTGATCGGCCGCAGCGGCGGCATGGATGCAGAAGCCGGCAATGAGGTCGACCGCTACGCGCACTTCGTCAATGTGTTCATGCTCGACCGTGACGGCAACCGCATCAACCGCCGCAACGCCCAGGACATCTTCGTCCCGCTCTACAACCACCAGATTCCCCCCGGGGCCGGCTCCACCGTGCACTACGGCTTCCGGGTGCCGGACGATGTCGCCGGCCCGGTGACCGCCCGCGTGAAGCTCAACTACCGCAAGTTTGACGCGGAATACATGCAGTGGATCGCCAGCAAGCAGCGGCCTGGTGACGATCCGCTGCGGGGCTACGAAGAGGGCCAGCCCTATGTCAACGAGCTGCCCATCCTGACCCTTGCCGAAGACACGGTGACCTTTGCCGTGGCGGGCGGTGATGCGCTCCCAACGCCAGCTGAGCCGAGGGACATTCCCGAGTGGCAGCGGTGGAACGACTACGGCATCGGCCTGCTGCTCAAGGGCAAGGCCGAGCTGCGGCAGGCGGAGGCAGCCTTTGCCGAGGTGGAGAAACTTGGCCGCTACGACGGGCCGCTGAACCTTGCCCGGGTGTATTTCCGCGAGGGACGGCTCGACGAGGCCGCCGAGGCGATCAGTCGCGCGGCCGCCTCCGACGATCCGCCCGCACCCCCCTGGACGATGAGCTGGCTTTCCGGACAGATCAACCGGGAGCAGGGCCGGCTCGCCGAGGCTGAGGCCAACTTCCGGGCTGTGCTCGAAGGCCGCTCCCAGGAGATGGTCGATCGCAAGCTCGACTTCAGCCGCGACTACGAGGTCCGCAACCTGCTCGGCCTCACGCTCTTCGACCGGGCCAGCCAGTTTCGTGGGGCTGCCGCCGCCGAGCAGCGGACGGCAACCCTCCAGGAGGCAGCGCGGCAGTTTGAGAAGACGCTCAAGGACGATGTCGAGAACGCCGTGGCCCACTACAACCTGAGCCTGATCTATGGCGAGCTTGGTGATGCCGCGGAAGCGGAGCAGCACCGGCTCAAGCACCAGAAATACAAGCTCGACGACAACGCCGCCGACCGGGCGGTGCGGCTGGCCCGCGAGAAGTATCCCGCGGCCAACCAGGCCGCAGAGGCGGTGGTGATCTACCCGCTCCAGCGAACGGGAACCCCAGAACTCCCAGCGGCATCACCGTCGCCTGATGAAACGGTCACTGCCGCACCGGACGAAACCGACCTTTCCAGTCAGCCATAAACTGAAGATGTATTCCCTGCACGCATTGAACGGCTTGCCACCCAACTCCACCCGCTACCCAAACGCATCCAGCCGCCCCTCGCTTGCCCTTGTAGGTTTCGGAAAGCCGCACCATGACGCCCCACGCATCCAGCCCTGACAACCCTGAGCATGACGAGCCTGCCGACGACGCCGTGATTGGCGTGGCCCTGAGGTGGTCGCTGGTGCTGGTCGTCGCGGTTGGTACGGTCGCCGCAGGTGCTGTCTGGTGGGCCACGCAGCCACCACCGGCTGAGGAACTTGTGGAAACAGCCCTCGTGGTGCCGACGATCCGCGAGCGGCCGCAGGTGGAGATCCCGATGCTTCGGTTTACAGATATCACGGAAGCAGCCGGGCTCGACTTCGTGCATGAAAACGGTGCGGCCGGCGAGAAGCTGCTGCCGG
>CALCGM010000737.1 GCA_937900985.1 uncultured Planctomycetaceae bacterium
AACAAGGGTGAAAAGAAGGGCGACGACGCCGACTACATCGCTGGTGTGGCCGGTCTTGCCGACATCTACGTCAACGATGCCTTCGGAACATGCCACCGCACCGAGGCGAGCATGTATGGCATTCCCAAGGCGATGAAAGACGCTGGAAAGCCGGCTGTCGTGGGCTTCCTTGTTGAGAAGGAGATTCGCTATCTCGCCGACGCGATCGCCAGCCCGCAGCGGCCGTTCGTGGCGATCATCGGCGGCAAGAAGGTTTCCGACAAAATCCAGGTGATCAACAACCTGCTGTCGGTCTGCGATTCCGTGCTGATCGGCGGGGCGATGGCCTACACCTTCTCCCTCGCCAAGGGCGGCAAGACCGGGAAATCCCTGGTGGAGGCCGACAAGGTCGAACTTGCGAAGGAACTGCTGGCCAAGGGCGGCGAGAAGCTCGTGCTTCCCACCGACACCCACTGTGCCGACGACTTCTCCAGCGATGCCACCAAGCAGGTGGTTGCTGCTGGTGAGATTCCTGACGGTTTCGAAGGCCTCGACATCGGCCCGGAGACGGCCGCCCGCTACGGCGAGATCATTCGGGCGGCCAAGACCATCGTCTGGAACGGACCGATGGGGGTGTTTGAGATGCCTCCCTTCGATGCAGGCACCAAGGCGGTCGCCGACGCGGTGGCCGATGCCACCGCCGACGGCGCGGTCACGATCATCGGCGGTGGCGACTCGGCTGCGGCCGTAGAGCAGCTGGGCTACTCGGAGAAGGTCAGCCATGTGTCCACCGGCGGTGGAGCGAGCCTGGAGATGCTCGAGGGCAAGTCGTTTGACTCAGTCGACCTGCTCGATGACGCCTGACGCGGGCCGCGACTGAGCCTGAGGCGGCGGTGACGCTTCGGCAGCCATGATCGACCCGCACTGCTGGATTCCCGTACCATGGGGTCGGCCGACGTGCGGGCGGCGGCCGAGGCAGTTCGTTCCGAGGGCAGGCGATGCAGCCGGAGAATCACCCAGCAGGGCCGGGCCGCTGTCAGGTCGACGGCAGCCCGCTGGCGGCGGTTGGAGACTGGGTCTGGCTCGACGTCGCCGACCTGCAGCTGCTGATCGACGCCCTGCGGCATGAGGGCCGACGGGTCGTGGGGCCGCAGGTGGCGGATGGTGCCGTCGTCTACCGCGACCTTGAGCGGGCAGCCGACCTGCCTCACGGCTGGATTGACGAGCAGGATGGCGGTCACTACCGACTCAGGCATGACGATACTGCCGGCGTGTTTGACCATGTTGTCGGCCCGCACTCGCTCAAAAACTTCCTCTTCCCGCCCCGGGAAACGATCGGCCGCTTTCTCCGCGAGGATGGCACCTGGCGGCAGCTCGACGACCTGCCGCCGGAGCCGCCGCTGGCGGTGATCGGGGTGCGGGCCTGCGACCTTGCGGGGCTGGCCATCCAAGACCGGGTGTTTCTTGGAGGCGAAGCGGTGGACCCTGCCTACCGCCGCCGCCGCGAGAGCCTGTTTCTGGTGGCGGTGAACTGCCGGCGAGCGGCTGCCACCTGCTTCTGCCATTCCACCGGCTGCGGACCAGCAGTGTCGCAGGGCTTCGATCTTGCCCTCACTGAGCGAGACGGACGGTTTGCCTGCGAGGTGGGCTCCGCGGCTGGGGCGACGATCCTCGCCGCGGTCTCGTCGGCCACGGCGCTCGCGGCATGCAGCCACGACGAGGTGTCGGCTGCCCGCGGGCAGCCGGCGGCCCTTGAGCGGGCGATGCATGACCGGCAGGAGGAAGCAGGGCAGCCCAAGCCTCGCAGCCTCAACACGGAGGGAATCCGCGATCTGCTCTATGACAACCTCGAGCATCCACGCTGGGAAGAGGTGGCCAGCCGCTGTCTCTCCTGCACCAACTGCACGCTGGTCTGCCCGACCTGCTTCTGTTCGAGTGTCGGCGAGGTGGCAGACCTCTCGGGCGATGCTGTTGAGCGAGAACGACAGTGGGCGAGCTGCTTTACGCTTGACCACGCCCGCATGCACGGCACGAGTGTTCGCAGTTCGACCGCCTCCCGCTACCGCCAGTGGCTGACCCATAAGCTCGCCGGCTGGATCGATCAGTTTGGCACCAGCGGCTGCACCGGCTGTGGCCGCTGCATCACCTGGTGTCCGGTGGGCATCGACATCACCGAAGAGGTGGCGGCAATCCGCGACACCGCGGGGCAGCAGAAAGGCCCGGCATGATGCCTGTCGTGGGAGGCCCAGCAACGATGCCCACCGCTCCGGCCGGCGATCCCTGGCGGTCGCACACGGTGCGGATCGAGGGGGTCGTTGAAGAGATCCCGGGGGTGCGGACCTACGACCTGCGGTTTCTTGATGAGGCTGTTGCTCGCAGCTACCGCTTTGCCCCTGGGCAGTTCAACATGCTCCACCTGCCGGGCATCGGCGAGGCGGCCATCTCGATCAGCTCCGATCCGGCCGATCCCGCGGAGCTGGCCCACACGGTGCGGGCTGTGGGCAATGTGACCGATGCCTTAGCCCGCATGCAGGCTGGCGACACGCTGATGCTGCGAGGGCCATTCGGCCGGCCGTGGCCGCTGGCCGATCGCACCGGCCGCGACGTCGTGCTGGTGGCGGGTGGGCTGGGCCTCGCGTCGCAGCGGGCTGCGATCCGCGAACTCGCCCGGCAGCGGTCGCAGTATGCGTCGGTGACGGTGCTGCATGGAGCCAAGGAGCCCTCGGGCCTCCTCTACACCCGTGAGTATCGGGCATGGAAGGAGGCGGGGCTTGTCGTGCGGTCGATCGTCGATGGCCTTCCGGCGAGCGGAGCGGCTGCCGGGTCGCCGGGCTGGGATGGTCGCGTGGGGCTTGTCACCGATCTGCTGGCGGAGCTGACCATCCTCTCAGAGCGGTCAACGGTGCTCTGCTGTGGGCCGGATCCGATGATGACGGCCGTCGCCCGCACGGCAATCCGCCAAGGCGTTGCCGCGGAGGAGATCTTCCTCTCGCTTGAGCGAAACATGGCCTGCGCGGTGCGGCACTGTGGGCTCTGTCAGTTTGGACCGGTGTTTGTCTGTCAGGACGGGCCGGTGTTTCCGTTTGCTGCCATCGAACGCTTCCTCGCGGTTGCCCATCTTTGACGAGACAGCCCCATGAACAGCCCGTCAGACAGCGTCCTGCCCCAGACGGCCAAGCCGAGGCTCGCGGTCTACAAGTTTGCCTCCTGCGACGGATGCCAGCTCCAGCTGCTCGATGCCTGCGGAAAGCTGATGCAGCTGGCTGATCGGGTGGAGATTGCCCACTTTCTCGAGGCCTCAAGCCGGGTTGAGCCCGGGCCCTACGACCTGGGGCTTGTCGAAGGCTCGATTTCCACCGCGGAAGACATCGAGCGGATCCATGCGATCCGACGGGAGTGTCGGTTTCTGGTGACGATTGGGGCCTGCGCCACCTCCGGGGGCATTCAGGCGCTTCGCAACTGGGGGCAGATCGACGACTTTCTCTCGGCGGTCTACGCCTCGCCTGAAACGATCAGCTCGCTCGAGAAAAGCACGCCGATTGCCGACCATGTGCCGGTCGACTTTGAGCTGCGGGGCTGCCCGATCGATCCGGGGCAGCTGCTGGAGCTGATCACCTCGGTGCTGCTGGGCCGCCGTCCGAAGCTTCCTTCACAGAGCGTCTGCGTGGAATGCAAGAGCCGGGGCACCGTCTGCGTGGCCGTGGCCCGCGGGGTGCCCTGCCTGGGGCCGGTCACGCAGGCCGGCTGCGGGGCGATCTGCCCGGC
>CALCGM010000738.1 GCA_937900985.1 uncultured Planctomycetaceae bacterium
TGCCGCCGATCTGGGCCATCCGTCTGCCGCTGGTGGCCACCCGCTGGGGGATGCCGATCCGCTCGACCGCGGGCTCTGGGGCGGGCTCCACGGCTTCCACCCGCCGCCTCGGCACAAAGGTCCGCGTGAGGCCATCGTCGCAGACAAGAATCGGCGTTGCTTCAGCCTGCTGCCGGTCGGCGAAGGGGTCGGTTTTGACACCGGCCACGTTGGCAAAGCTGCCCACCAGCACACGTCCGTCGTCGAGCCGCACCCGGTCGGCGACCGCCACCGGCAGCCACAAGGCCACTGCCAGGAGGGCGGCTCCAGCGACCGCACGCCGAGCATACGGCGGCCGGCAATGAGGGGGGCACGCCGCCACCGCGACGGCATCGGTCGGTTGGGAGGCTCGGAGCATGGCACACCGTCAGCGAGAGCGAAGAAGAGGAGAGCAACCCCTCGCTTGACTCTAGCGGTTTGACGGTCGCAAAATCCATGGCAGGTAGACTTCGGTGGTCAGGCTGTGCCGGGGCTGCGTCGCTGCGTTCCCCTGAAGCGGAAGGCGGCTGCGGCTCGTGCTGGATCGGGCCCGCTGCGTCGCGGCCGTCGGTGTGGTGTGTTTCTCTTCGTGGTGCTGTGTGGATCGTCATCTCCAACGTCTCTTGCTGAAGTCGCTCGTCGGGGTGATCGGGCTGCCGATCGTGATTGCCGTCACCGTGGGCGTGGCGGCGCTGTTGGCATCGGTGGGCGACCGCGCGGCAGCCCGTGTCTGTGGCTGGATCGCCATGGCTGCTGGCGCCGGCTGGATTGTGGTCGTCGTTGCCACCCTCGTTGCGGCGAGTTTTGCCGTGCTTTCGCTCGAGTCTGATCAGCGACAGATCCGTCGACGCCAGCGACGCAGTGAGCGAAGCCGACCACGGGCGTCGTAGGTCAGCCGCCGCCGGTGGTGCGTGACAGGGGAATCTGATGCCCGTCGAGTTTCGCTGCACCAGCTGTCGCCGCAGGCTTCGCGTGCCCCGCCGCTGGGCGGGTGATGCGATTGAGTGCCCGCGGTGTGCGGCCAAAATCGTCGTTCCGCAGCAGGCCGGGGCTTCGCAGGGAGGCGTTTTCGAGAGCAGGTCGTTTGAGCGATCGTTGCGGAAGCTCGACCCACCGCGAAAATCGAGGGGCGGCTCAACGGAAGAGCCGCATGGCGTGTGGGATGCCGCTTCGCTGGCTGATCTCGACGCGGCGGTCTTGTCGCCTCAGGGAGACGTGGCCGCTGCTGGGCTGGCTGGAGGACGGTCAGCCCCAGGCCGCAGGCGGCGGGCACGACACGCGGTGGGCCTGATGCTCTGTCTCGGGCTGGCTGCGGTCGCGTCGGCCGTTGTCTTCGCGGCGTTTTGGTTGTTTCGGCGATAACAGCGGTGGGTGCTATGCGTGCTTCGACTCCTGGTTTTTCAGTCCTCCGCCGTGGCCTTGGCGGAGCGTGTGCGGCGATCGTGTGGTCTGTCGTTTCCCTGCACTGCTGCGAGGCGGCCGATGCTCCCGCCGCAGTGGCTCGGGTTGAGGCCGTGGTCGAGGAAGCGCAGGGCCTGCTCGAACAGGGGCTTCCTGGCGACGCGGCACTGGTGCTGGCGGACGTCAGGCTGCCGCTCGAAGAGGTGGCCGACCTCGGCCGTGAGGTCGAGCCCGCCACCATTCGCCAGCTGGCCGCGGGCTGCGCGGGCCTGGCGGAGCAGCTGCTGGCGGAGGGAGTCGCCATCGAGGGCCTCCCCACGGCCCAGCAGCTGCTGCGGCGGCGGGCAGAGGAGATGCGACGTCAGCCGCCCCCGCGAAGCACCGCCACACCGCCCATGGCCCAAGGGCCGGTGGGGCCGAGTTTTGCTGGGCAGATTGCCCCGCTGCTCGTCAGGTCGTGCGGCCGGTGCCATGTGGAGGGCTCGCGTGGCGACTTCAGCATGCGGTCGTTTGCGGTGCTCGCTGCCAGCGGCATGGTGGTGCCGGGAGATGGCCCCAACAGCCGCCTGGTGGAAGTGATCCGCACCGGCGATATGCCTCGTGGCGGCGGCCGGGTGGCGGCTGACGAACTGGCCATGCTCGCTGCCTGGATCACCGCGGGCGCCGTCTTTGATGGAGCTGACCCAACGGTCGCGCTCGATCAGGTGCGGCCAGCCGCTGCGATGGCGGAGGCTGCGACGGAAGCCTCGCCAACCACCCCTGGTCTACCGGAAATCGGTCCCGACGAGATCCCCTTCTCGTCGGACGTAGCTGGGATTCTGGTGGACAACTGCCAGCGATGCCACGGCGGCGGCAATCCGTCTGGCGACTTCAGCCTCGACACGTTTGCGGAGCTTGCCGACTCTGGCGTCATCGAACCAGGCCGCGGGGAAGAGAGCCTGCTGGTGCGGAAACTCCTCGGTGTGAACATCGACGGCCAACGCATGCCACGCGGCCGCCCTCCCCTGCCCGACGAGACGATCGCCGTGATTCGTCAGTGGATCGACGAGGGGGCGAGGCTCGATCTGCTCGACGGCACGGCAGAGCTCACCAGGATCGCCAGCGAGGGCCGCTCCCGCAACTTCTCGCATGAGCAGCTCCGCGAGGTGCGGTTTCAGGAGGCGCCGCTGCTGTGGCGACGGGGGATTGTGGATGAAGAGGGTGGCGTTGAGCTGCGGGGCGATCTCTGCCTCGTGGGAAACCTCCAGGGGGAGCGGCTTGCCGCTGCGGCCGATGCGGCGGCCGACGTGGCCGGGCAGCTGCGGACGAAGTTTCGGATGTCCGAGCCACTGGTGAAGGGCGGCATCGCCGTCTTTGCGTTTGCCCGCGGCTACGACTTCTCCAACTTCTGGCAGAACGTGATGGGCCGCGAGCGGCCTCGTGACCTGCTGGGCCATGCGGATGTGTCAGGCGATGTGGTCTATGCGGCGGTGGCGATCGATCCCGATGCCGACAATGGCCGGCTGATGTTTGCTGCCGAACTCACCGCGGCAACGCTGCGGGCCCGCGGGGCACCGGGCTGGTTTGCCGAAGCGGCCGGCCGCCGCGTGGCTCGAAGCCTCGTGCCCGAGGCGTCGATGCTTGCCATCTGGGACGACGCGGAGGTGGTCGCCAAGAGCTCACCTCCTCCAAACCCGGAGCAGTTCTTCACGGCGCCGCTGTCGGCAGAGCAGGTGACGATCGCTTCGGCGGCGCTCGCAGCAGTCGACCGGGAGGGGGACCGGCTGCCTGGCCTGATCAGTCGGCTCGAAAAGGGAGACGACTTCGACACCGCTTTCCGGCAGACCTACCGCGGTCTTCCCGAGCAGATGCTGATGGCCTGGATCCGCCGCGGTCGCTGACCCTCAGGCCCGACGCGATAAGTTTTCCACCGCGATGCCGTGGCGGCGCGATCTGCGGAGAGCTCGTTCAATTAAGAAGAGGGAGCCTTGGACCTCGGGGCATGTGATCCGCGGGAGGGCGAGCCCACCGCCGCGGCTATACACGCAGCCGAAGCCATAAGTCGGCCCCCAACGAGCTTCACTAAGAGCTCACCGGCATTGGGCGACGACAGCACGGACATGGCAGAAAACTTATCGCGTCAGGCCCGCTGGCCATTGGCGATACCTCCGCATTATACGCCTTGCCGATCGAGGGGGTGACAACTCGGCGGCGAGTTTTGTCCTCCGCCCTCAGCATCGCCCTGCGGGAGGTCGATAGTGGGGCGGCTTGCAGCCCTACAGGTCGCCGGCATCGCGGTTGTAGGGCTCCATCACCTTCGTATTTCGCTCCACAGCAAGCACGATG
>CALCGM010000739.1 GCA_937900985.1 uncultured Planctomycetaceae bacterium
CTGTTCATGCGAGACAACGGGATTCCCACCGACGCGCTGGAGAGCGGTCGGCGGAAGATTCTCGTCGTTGATGATGATCAGGATCTTGTGGAGTTGATCACGGACGTGCTCGAGCGAGACGGCCGTTTCGAGGTGCGAAGTGTCAACAACGGGTTCGATGCCGGGATGATGGTCAAGGAGTACCGTCCCGATCTGATCGTGCTCGATGTGATGCTGCCCGACATCAATGGCAAAGAGGTCTGCCAGCGGGTGCGGAGCGATTCGTCCATGGACGAGGTGCGGATCATCTGCATCTCGGGTATGTGCGAGCCCGACCGCATCGAAGACCTGAAGCATTCCGGTGCCAATGAGTTCCTGCAGAAGCCGTTTGAAGCGGAAGTGCTTCTCGACCGGATCTGCAGCCTGCTCGATATCGAATCGGTTGCTGCGGGAGGCTAGCAGACTGTGGAACAGGTCTGCCGCCGCAGGATGCGGCACCGGCGACTCCCAGAAATGCTCGGCTTTTTGGGCGTTGCTTGAGTGGGGAAGGCCATGAATGGCTTTTCCACGGGCGGCGAGTTCTGCGGCGGGCTGGTCGCATGCGGTGCGAGAGATGTTCGACGCTCGGATGAGCGGGCGATGGTGATTCGCCGTGAAGCAGCATTTGGAAGCAACAACGGGTGCCTGGCTGGTGCTCGGGGGTTCTCGCGAGCCCTCGAGCACCACGCTTTTTGACGCCCCTTCGCAACGGCCTGCCGACGAGCGGCCGCTCACGCCGGCGGAGTGCCTCGGTCTCTCGGCCGTGCTGGTTGCGTGGCATCCTCGGCACGGGCGGCGGCTCTCTGATGCAGTCGCTGAAGCTTTTCGTCCAGCCGACCACGCGGCCGGGGCTGTCGCGGAGTGGATTGCAGCGGTTTTGAGCCGGCGGGATGCTGGTGCCCACAGCGTGGCTTCCGAGGCGTGTGAACTGCTCGAAGAGCTTGGCCGTGATCTGCGGGTGGCCGCCCTCCCTGCCGCTCGCTGCGTGGAGGCAGAGCTGCTCGTCGGCTCGCTGCAGCTGCTTCGCGAGCATCTCGGGCTGCAGCAGCAGTTTGAGGACCGGCTGAGAGCAGCCCGCCTGGAGGCGGTGCGGCAGCTGGCCTATGGCGCAGGCCATGAGATCAACAATCCGCTCGCCAACATTGCGACGCGGGGCCAGTCGCTGCTGCGAGACGAGCCTGATCCCGAGCGGCGACGAAAACTCGCCACCATCGTCGACCAGGCCTTTCGCGCTCGCGACATGATTGGTGGCCTGATGGTGTTTGCCAAGCCGCCCGTTGCGTCGCTGGCGCGGGTGGACCTCGGCGGCCTGACCGAATCGGTGGTAGGTTCGCTCTGCGACCTTCCCGTGGCGGAGGGGGTTGAGGTCGCGACTGCGGTGCCCCCGGAGCCGGTGTGGGCCCACATCGATGCCCGGCTGGTGGCCGAAGCACTGCAGGCGGTGTTGATCAATGCGCTGGAGGCGGTCGCTGCCGGAGGCGTGGTGCGGGTGCATGTGCTGGCAGACTGTCGCGATGGTTTTCATGCCGTTGTGGTCAACGACAGTGGGCCCGGAATGGATGCAGGTGAGCAGGCCGTGGCCTGTGATCCTTTTCACTGCGGCCGTGAAGCAGGCCGCGGTCTCGGGGTTGGCCTCTCAAAGGCGTGGGCATTGGCGAGCGCGTGCGGAGGGAGGCTTGCCCTCGGGGTGATCGACGGCGACATGTCGGTCCGCCTCGAACTTCCCGCGGAGCCGGACGGAGCAGCCTCTGTGTCGCCGCCGTCTCCGGTTGTGGGTCAGTCGTAGGGCCGCAGGGTCGACGCAGCTGTCCTATCTTGCCGGCGTGGGTGATGTTTCGCGGAACGGCCGGTCTTGTCGGTATTTCCTACGTTTTTTATTCTTCGAACCCGCAGCCGGACTTGTCAGAGACCGGTCGCAAACCGCATGGGAATGCGGCCCTTCGATCCTCGGACCGACGGGATTCGCACTCGGCGTGGCGAAGGATGGTCACGCCTGCGGCAGGATTCACCGTGTGACACGGGAACGAGAGACATGGATGTTTCGTCTGGACCGGGCCGCGTGAGAGCCGACGAGGCCACGGATCGGGTTCCAACTGGACGCGTGATCGTCGAGGGCCGGCTGGCCCGCCATACGCTGTCGCACCCCCACCGTGGCATGCGGCTCGGGGACGCGTTTTTCAGCCCGCACGATGCTGCCTCGGAAGATGCTGCCTCGGAAGTGGTGGTGGAGTCGACTGCCGATGCCTCGCCAAGCCAGCGTGGAGAGGCGGTTCGGGGCGTGGTGGAGTGGCTGCTTGCCCGACAGCACGACGACGGCCACTGGCGGGCTCGGCTTGAAGGCGACACGATCCTCGAGTCGGAGTATCTGCTGCTCCTGGCATGGTTGGATCGGTTTGACCGGCCTGAGGTGGCGGGGGCCTTGCAGCGGATTCGGGCGATGCAGCTGCCCGAGGGCGGCTGGCCGATCTATCCCGGCGGCCCGGCTGAGGTGAGCGCGAGCGTGAAGGCCTATCTCGTGCTCAAGCTTGCCGGCCATGCCCCCGACGAGCCCGAGATGCAGCGGGCGCGGGAGGCGATCCGGGTGCTTGGTGGTCCGTGGGCTGCCAACAGCTTCACCCGCTACTACCTGGCTCTGCTCGGGCAGATGCCCTACGCAGCATGCCCGGCAGTGCCTCCTGAGATCGTGCTACTGCCGAAGTGGTTTCCGATCAACCTGCACAGCGTGTCGGCCTGGTCGAGAACCATGATCGTGCCGCTCTCGCTGATGTGGACCTTCAAGCCGTGTCGGACGATTTCGGCCGAGCGGGGCATCGCGGAGCTGTTTGAAGACGGCCACCATGCCCCACCGCGGGTTCGCGGCCGTGGCTGGGAGGCTTTTTTTCGCGTCGTCGACACCGGCATCAAGGCCTGCGAGTCTCTTGGCGTGATGCCGCTTCGCCGCCGGGCCGTGGCGTCGTGTGAGCAGTGGATGCTGGAGCGATGCGTCGACAGCGACGGGCTCGGGGCGATCTTTCCGCC
>CALCGM010000740.1 GCA_937900985.1 uncultured Planctomycetaceae bacterium
CAGGCATGCTGGATTCGATGACGGGGCAGGGTGGGCCGCGGAGCCCGCGTGGGGGCCGATCCTGAGCATACAAGGACCGGCTGCCGCCACACGGGGCGTTGACAGAATACTGAAAATGCGTATACTCACCAGCCGCGTCGCAGTCGTTCCCAAGACGTTTGCAGGGAGGCCACGAACCGATGGATGAAGACGAACTTGTCGAGGTCTACCGCGCCCGCGACACCACGCACGCGCACCTGCTTCGGATGCAGCTGGAAGACTCCGGCATACCGACATTCGTGGAGGGCGATCAGCTGCAGGGGGCTATCGGAGGCCTTCCCGTCGGCTGGTCGATCGCGCCTCGGCTGATGGTCGACGCGGCGCTCGCCGACCAGGCCCGCGAGCTGCTCACGCAGTGGGAAACCATGCCGCCCGGCGGCCTCGACGACGATCCGGCTGGTGGTGGCGAAGCCGACTGACCTCTCGCGTGCTGCTCTCTCCAACGGCAGCGCGGGGCGGTGACCGGTAGGATGTGGGCGTCGCTGGGAATCGATACCACCACCGGAGCCTCTCCATGCCCCTGCCCGCCGCTCCTGCCTACGACAGACTTGTTGCGATCTCCCGTGAGGCGGGGCTCCTCGGCTCGGTCGACGGCCTGCTGGGCTGGGATCAGGAGACGATGATGCCGCCTGGTGGCGGCGAGCACCGCGCTCGTCAGCTTGCGCTGCTCGCCCGGCTGCGGCATGAGCGGCTGGCCTCGCCCGAGCTCGGCGGCCTGCTCGCCGACTGCGAGGGCAGGATCGACCTCACCGCCGACACCATCGAGGCCGCCAACGTGCGGGCCCTGCGGCACGATCACGACCGCGCCGTTCGCCTGCCCGCCTCGCTCGTCGAGGAGATCGCCGCAACCGCGAGCACGGCGCAGCACGTGTGGGCCGAGGCCCGCGAGGCCAGCGACTTCGGCCGCTTCCAGCCGTGGCTGGAAAAGACCGTCGACCTCTGCCGACAGAAGGCGGCGTGTTATGGATGGGCAGGCGACGGTGAGCCATGGGATGCGCTCGCGGAAGACTACGAGCCCGGCTGCACCGCCGCCGGCGTCGCCGAGGTTTTTACGCCGCTTCGCGATCGGCTGCGGATCCTCCTGGAGGAGATCACCGCCGCACCGACGCGGCCCTCCGGCAGGCTCGATGAGATCGAGCTGCCGCAGGCGGCCCAGATGGCCTTCTGCCGCGAGATTGCCGAGGCTATCGGCTTCGACTTTTCGCGGGGTCGGCTCGACACCTCCACCCACCCCTTCTGCGGCGGATCGCACTGCGACGACGTCCGCCTGACCACCCGCTTCCATCCGGCCATGGTCACCGACGCACTCAGCAGCACCATGCACGAATGCGGTCACGGGATGTATGAGCAGGGGCTGCTCTACGAGCATGCCGGCACGCCCTGCGGCGAGAGCGTGTCGCTCGGGATCCACGAGAGCCAGAGCCGCCTGTGGGAAAACCAGGTGGGCCGCAGCTGGTCGTTCTGGCAGTGGGCGGCCCCGCGGCTCGCGCCGCATTTTGGCTCTGCCGTCGACGGCATCGACGCCCGTGCCGCCTACGAGTCGGCCAACCGCGTGGCCCCGGGATTGATCCGGGTCGAGGCCGACGAAGCAACCTACAACATGCACGTGATGATCCGCTTCGAGCTTGAGCGGGCACTCCTCTCGGGCGACCTGGCTGTGGCGGAGCTTCCCGAGACCTGGAACGGGATGTATCGCGAGTATCTCGGCGTTGCGGTGCCCGATGACCGCCGTGGCTGCCTGCAAGACATCCACTGGTCGATGGCCGCCCTCGGCTATTTTCCGACCTACACCCTGGGAACCCTCTACTCAGCCCAGTTTTTCGAGGCGGCCTGCGATGCGATTCCCGGCCTCGCCGAGGGCTTCGCAGAGGGGCAGTTCGCGCCGCTGCTGGCCTGGCTCCGCGAGCAGATCCACCGCCACGGCCGCCGCTACAGTCCTCGACAGCTCTGCGAACGGGTGACGGGCCGTCCGCTCTCAGCCGAGCCGCTGATGCGTCATCTCGAGGCGAAGTTCCGTCCGCTCCATGGGCTGTGAACGACGCGTTCTGGCAGCTGGTCGTCCCGCAGGGGTGCCACGCACCCACAGCTCGCCGCTGACCAGGCTGGGGCTGCCTACGGCGGCGGCGGCTATCATCGACGGGTATGTTCACCATGCTTCGTCACGACCTGCGGCGGTGGCTGCTGCCCGACCTCATCGCCGGCCTGACCCTCACCGCATTCTTGGTGCCGACAGGCATGGGCTACGCCACCGCGTCGGGGCTGCCTGTGGCCCACGGTCTCTACGCGAGCATCGCAGCCCTCGTGGCCTACTTCGTGTGTGGCCCGAGCCGCATTCTCGTGCTCGGGCCCGATTCGGCCCTGGCGCCGCTGGTGGCTGCGGCAGTCGCGGCAGGCCCTGTGGCCGAGGCCCCCGCGCGGGCGGCGGTGCTGGCCATCCTCTCAGGGCTGCTTTGCCTGCTGGCGGCCGTGCTGAGGCTGGGCATCCTCACCGACCTCATCTCCAAGCCCGTCAGGATCGGCTACCTCAACGGGATCGCCATCACGGTGATCATTGGGCAGCTGCCGACGCTGCTGGGCATGACGCCGCCAGATGGTCGTCCGCGTGGACTGTCGTTTGCCGGTGACGTGATGGCTGTCGCCGACGGTGTCTGGCACCACCGTATCGACACCGCGAGCGTCGCCCTTGGCGGTGGATGCCTCGCGGTCATCCTGCTGCTTCGCATGCTCTCGCCGCGGGTGCCGGGCGTGCTGATTGCCGTTGTCGGGGCGGCGGCCGCGGTCGCTGCCATGCGTGCCTTCGGGCTGGCCACGCCGGCGATGGTGGCGAAGGTGCCGCCGGGGCTGCCGGGCCTTGTGCTGCCCGCGTTTGACGGGGCGATGATCGTGGCAGCAGCGCCGGTGGCAGCGGCGATTGCCCTCGTGGCCGCGGCCGACACGAGCGTGCTCTCACGCGCGTTTCCAGGGCCAGATGGCGTGCCGTCGCCGCCCAACCGCGAACTGGCCGCCCTCGGTTGCGCAAACCTGGCCGCCGGCATGCTCCAGGGCTTTCCCGTGAGCTCGAGCTCCACACGGACGCCCGTCGTGGCGGCGGCGGGCGGACGCACCCAGCTCGCCGGGCTGGTGGCAGCCGGCGGGGTGGCCGCGGTGATCAGCTGGGCTCCCGACGCCGTGTCGACGATCCCCAAAGCAGCGCTCGCCGCGGTGGTAATCGCCGCATGCGGGGCACTGATCGACGTGGCCGGGGTGCTCGCGCTTGCCCGCATCCGGCCGGGGGAGTGTGCCGTGTCGACAGTCTGCCTGGCGGGCGTCGTGGCGTTTGGGGTGTTGCCAGGGATTCTCCTGGCGGTCGCCGTCGCGCTGGCCGACTTCATCTGGCGATCATGGCGGCCGCACGACGCCGTGCTCGGCCGCGTTGTCGGCATCAAGGGGTATCACGATGTCGCACGGCATCCCGACGCTCGGCAGGTTCCGGGCCTGGTGATGTTTCGCTGGGACTCGCCTCTCTTCTTTGCCAACGCGGGCATGTTTCGCCGCAGGCTGCTCGACGTGGTGGCACAGTCGTCAACGCCCACAAAGCGGGTGATCATCGCCGCCGAGCCGATGACCGATATCGACACCACGGCCGCAGAGACCCTCACGCAGCTCACCGAGGAGCTGCGGGCTCGCGGCATCGAACTCGGCTTTGCCGAACTCAAAGGCCCGGTCAAAGACAGGCTGCGGCGGTATGGCATCTACGACACGCTCGGAGCCGCCAGCTTCGCACCGACGCTCGGCCGAGCGGTGGCGTCATACGTCAAAGCCTACGAGATCCCGTGGACCGACTAAGCGACATCGACCGCACCTCCGCACCGCACCACTCCCGACGCGATCCCCCGCGGAGGGCCCGAGCAGCCGTCTTCGACGAGCCGCTCACTTGCCCTCCGCAGCCCATTGCTTCATCAGGGCGATGTTCTGGCGGAGAATCTCCTCCCGAGGGCTGTCGGCCGCCTTCGGATTGAGATACGCCGCCATATCGCTGTCATACATCGCATCAGATTCCGGGCCGTGGTCGCCAGTCGAGACGATCCACTCGTCGAGCTGTCTGCGAAACGCAGCGAGCTGCTGCTGGTGCGCAGGATCGCCGGCGAGGTTCCGCAGCTCGTCGGGATCGGCCTCGAGATCGTAGAGCTCCTCCGGCGGCCGTGTCGGCGCGAAGAGCCGTTCCTGCACGTCGTCGAGCGTGCCCGCGTCGTGGGCTGCCCGCAGGGCGATGAGGATGTCTTTCCCATCTTTGTAGCGGTTGGGCTGCAGGTGGGGCCGCTCGGGAAGAAAGTTGCGGATGTATTTGTAGCGGTC
>CALCGM010000741.1 GCA_937900985.1 uncultured Planctomycetaceae bacterium
GCAGCAGGGCGAGGCCACGGGCAATGCCTCAGCTGATTGCCGATCTCGACTCGTCGGAGAGGCAGCCCCACCAGCCGTTGACCATGTCAGCCTGGTAGCCGCTGACTTCATGGTGGTCAGGGGCTTGGCTGTGCGAATCTGCACGCCGGCGTTCGCAGCGTTGCCGCTACGCAGCTGAAACTGCAGTCGCAGCTCGAAGTCGGCGTAGGGTTGATTCGCGTGACAGCGAACAGGCTGAATGCGACCGCCACGCCGTACAGCGACAGGCCGGCGAAGCGGGCGTCGTCGATCGGTGCGAACAGCCAGATCGGTGTCGCGGTCAGGCCGGTCAGCACGAAGGTGTAGCCGAGCAGCCGCTGGATGCGCAGGCCGCGCGACCGGCTGGAGCGGGGCTCGACCTTCTTGGGAAGCGAGTTGCCGATCACGATCAGCATGAGCGCACTGCTCAACATGCTCAACCGCGTTGCCCAGTCTTCGGGCACGACTTCGAGCGTTACGGCCGCCGTTTCTCTCGTTGACGCCCACGCCACCAGATTCCAGCTCACCGTTAACCAACACATGCTCTCGCCTCTGATCGATCGACTCTTTGCAGGCATTCCTCATTGCCACAGCCTCGTCTCCGACATTCGCCGTGAGCCGACATCGGCTGACCGTGAGTGCCTACGAGCACATGGCAGACTCTCAGGCTGTGCAGGCGAACGCTCGCGGTTTGTGGGGCGGGTGACAACGTGGTCGGGCGGGGGTCTACTTGGCGAAGAGGGCCAAGGGCCGCTGGTGACGCCGGTAGAGGAGGAATGGTGATGGGTGGCAGGATGGCTGAGCGGGTGAAGTGCGTGGCGCGGCTCGCGCTCGTGGCGGTTGTGGGCTGGCCTGCGGGGGCGGCGGAGCCCGGGGCGGGCGATGCGGCGCCGCTGTTTGCCTATGTCGGCACATTTAGTTCGCCGCTGGGCGATGTGCTGCCCACGCAGGTGGACCTGCCGCCGGGCAATGGCCGCGGCATTCATTGCTTTCGCGTCGACCGGGCAACAGGAGCCCTCGCAAGCATTGGCACCTTTGAGCTCGGCACCAGCCCGAGCAGCCTCGTGATCAACGACGAGGGCACGCGGATGTATTCCGCCAACGAGACCGACCGCGTGGGCGAGGCCGGCGAGGGCACCGTCAGCAGCTATGCACTCGATCGGGCGACTGGCCAGCTCACCATGCTCAACACCGTTGCGTCGGGAGCGGCCGGGCCGACCTATGTGAGCCTGCATCCGGGTGGCCGGCATCTGCTGGTGGCCAACTACTTCGGCGGGGCGGTGGCTGTGCTGCCGATTGACGAGGATGGCCGGCTC
This sequence comes from uncultured Planctomycetaceae bacterium, assembly GCA_937900985.1. Taxonomy (GTDB): domain Bacteria; phylum Planctomycetota; class Planctomycetia; order Pirellulales; family UBA1268; genus M30B53. Next base: position 1,335 of record CALCGM010000741.1, read on the forward strand.
GGTGAGGCGACGGACGTGGAGGCTCCGCAGGGCGAGATCGGGCCGACAACGGCAACGAACGCTCCGCCCGGTAGCTTCGCCTTCAGCGGCCACGACCGCACCCACGCCCACATGGTCGAGGCGACCCCCGACGGCCGCTTCGTGTTTCATGTTGACCTTGGGCTCGACCGCATCTTCATCTGGGCGTTCGATGCCGAGACGGGCACGCTTGAGCCCGCTAGGCAGCCGTCGGTGGCAGTGCCGCCGGGTGATGGGCCGAGGCACTTCGATCTGCATCCCAACGGCCGCTGGTTCTATTCGATCCAGGAGGAGGGGGCGACGGTGACCCTCTTTGACTTTGAGAGTCAGCACGGAACGCTCACCCCGAGGCAGAGCTGGTCGACGCTGCCGGAGGGCTTTGCGGGGAGCGTGTTCTGCTCTGAGATCCTCGTGTCGGCCGACGGCCGGCATCTCTACGCCGGCAACCGGCTGCACGACAGCATTGCGGTGTATGCGATTGGCGACGATGGCACGCTCGCCTCTCAAGGAGAGCAGTGGAGCCGGGGCAACTACCCGAGGAGTTTTAGCCTCGACCCCTCAGGCCGGTTCCTCTACTGCTGCAATCAGCGGAGCGACAACGTGGCGGTGTTTGCAGTCGACCCAGCACGCGGCATGCCCCAGTTCACCGGTCAGTTTGTGCCGGTGGGGAACCCGTCGTGTGTCGTGTTTCTTGAGACAGCTCCTTCCACCCACGACGACGAGTGATCCACGTGAGCAACGACGCCGGCTGGCGGTTTGACAACTCGTATGCACGGCTGCCCGATCCGCTGCTGTCGCGGGAAACGCCGGAGCGGGTGCGGGCTCCGCGGCTGGTGGTTTTCAACGACCAGCTCGCGGCAGACCTGGGGCTTGATGGCGGGCAGCTCCGTGAGCAGGCGGACCTGTTTGCGGGCAATGCCCTTCCCGCGGGAAGCGACCCGATCGCCCAGGCCTATGCCGGCCATCAGTTTGGCCACTTCACCAACCTCGGTGATGGTCGGGCCATACTGCTCGGCGAGCAGATCACGCCTGCCGGCGAGCGGTTTGATATTCAACTCAAGGGCTCAGGTCACACCCGCTTCGCACGGCGGGGCGACGGCCGGGCGGCGCTCGGGCCGATGCTGCGGGAATACATCATCAGCGAGGGCATGCAGGCCCTTGGCGTGCCCACCACCCGCTCGCTGGCGGTGGCTGCAACCGGCGAGGTGGTGATGCGGGAGAAGCCGCTGCCTGGGGCGGTGTTGACGCGGGTGGCCGCGAGCCACATCCGCGTGGGCACCTTTCAGTATGCCGCGGCGATGGGCGACCGCAGCCTGCCGGAGAAGCTGCTCGCCCATGCGATTGGCCGGCATGACCCGGAGCTGGCCGATGCGGCCGAGCCAGCGCTGGCCTTCTTTGAAGCCGTTGTCGAGCGGCAGGCGGCCCTGATTGCCCGCTGGATGCTCGTCGGCTTCGTGCATGGTGTGATGAACACCGACAACATGGCGGTGTCGGGTGAGACGATCGACTATGGTCCCTGCGCCTTCCTCGACACCTACGACCCAGCCACGGTGTTCAGCTCGATTGATCAGCAGGGCCGCTACGCCTACGGCAATCAGCCGGGGATCGCCCAGTGGAATCTCGCGCGGCTTGCCGAAAGCCTGCTGCCGCTGATGACGCTTGACGAGGAGAAGGCGGTTGCAGCGGTCCGCGAGGTGCTTGAGCGGTTTACCGATCGCTACCGCCAGCATTTTGCAGCCGGGGCTCGGCAGAAGCTGGGCCTGGCAACCGACGAAGAGGCCGACCCGCAGCTGTTTGCCGACCTGCTTGAGCAGATGCACCGCGACCGTGCCGACTTCACCGGCACGTTTGCTCAGCTCGCCACGCTCGCCGAGGCTCCAACGGCAGACCAGCTGCCGCCGGGGGTGAGCAGGGAATGGCTGGGCCGCTGGCGGGAGCGGCGTGCGCGGGAGCCGGGCGGCGGTGCTGATGCTGCCCCGCGGATGCAGCGGGCCAATCCGCTGGTGATCCCTCGCAACCACAGGGTCGAAGAGGCGCTCGCGGCGGCCGAGATCGGCGATCTCCAGCCGCTCGGTCGGCTGCTCGATGTTCTTCGGCGACCATTCGACGCCACGCCCGAAAACGAGCCCTACCGCAGCGGCCCGCCCGCTGGCTGCGGCCCGTATCGCACGTTTTGCGGCACGTGATCTGTGGGTCGTGTCTGTGGGTCGTCGCCACAACCCGTTGGGCTGTGCGGCGCTCGAGGGGCTGGCGTAGACTGACGCAACTGAGCAATCCGTGCCCATTTTCCGGGAGATCCCCATGCACCTTCTCAACACCAAGACCTTCGAGCGGGCCGATGAGACGCGGCGGCGGTTGCTGCGGATGGCGGCGCTGGGGAGTGTGTTTGCGGCGCCCGCCGGGGTGTTTGCCGAGGAGCTCGCGAAGACGTTTGCCCAGACGGAAGGGCCCTTCTTTCCCGACTCGCTGCCGCTCGACACCGACAACGACCTGATTGTGATCAACGACTCGCTCGATCCATCGGTCGGCGAGATCACCTGGCTGTCGGGCCGGGTGCTCGACACGACTGGCCAGCCGCTGCGAAACGTGCTCGTCGAGATCTGGCAGTGCGATGCCAATGGGGCCTATCTGCACAGCAGGTCGGGCAACGCCGAGAACCGCGATGCCAACTTTCAGGGCTACGGCCGCTTCGTGACCGGGCTGAAGGGGGAGTATGGCTTCCGCACGATCAAGCCCGTGCCCTACCCGGGCCGCACGCCCCACATCCACTTCAAGCTCACCCGTGGCGGCGACCA
>CALCGM010000742.1 GCA_937900985.1 uncultured Planctomycetaceae bacterium
CTGCATCAAACAGGCCGATGCCATGGTCGGCGAGCACCTCGGCGTCGTCGCTGCGGTCACGTCGGGCGAGCAAGCCCGCAAAGATCTTGGGGTGCAGCGTCTTCACCCGCCCGTCGAGCACCTCCGGAAATCCGGTGATCTCGGAGACATCCTCAACCTCCACGCCGAGGGCCTCAAGCGCCGTGCGGGTGCCGCCGGTGCTTGCCACGGCGACGCCGGAGGCTTTGAAGGCGGCTGCGAGCTTCTCAAGGCCCGATTTGTCGTACACGCTCACAAACACGCGGCGGAGCGGCACGCGGCCGGCTTCGCTGGGGGCGGACGACTGAACGGGGTCGGAGGGGGGTGTTGGTGCTGTCATGGCGGGGATTAGACCACGGCCGCACCGGCCGGTTCCAGCCCCTCCGCTTCCTCCGAGCCTGCAGGCCGGCCCACCCCCACCGCTGCCGGCAGCTGCACCACAAAGCGGGTGCCAACGCCGTCGTGGCCCGGCTGTACAGTCACCTTCCCCCTCAGATGCCGCACAATCGACCGCACCAGAAACAGGCCCAGCCCCGTGCCTGGCGTGCTTCGCTCCAGTTCACTGCCAAGCCTGACAAACCGGCGAAAGATGCGTTTGCGGAAGGCCGCTGGCACGCCTGGGCCGCGATCGCTGACGGTGACCTCGAGCATGCCTTTGGGAGCGGAGGCCGCCGTCACTTCCACATGCGGATCGGGCAGCGAGTACTTCACGGCGTTGTCGATGAGATTGCGAAAAACAATCTCAAGGTCGGCCTGACGCCCCCGCACACGCGCTGGGCCAACGGCGAGGTGAATGCACGTCGCAGGCACCCCGTGCCGCTGCGTAATGGCAGCGGCAATCGGCTCGAGAAGCCGGCCGAGCGGGACATCCTCACGGGAGGCGGCGGGACGGCGATGCAAGGTCTTCGCCGCATCGAGCAGATGATCGATCAGCGTGTCGAGCCGCTGCACGTCGGCGAGCATGAAACGGTGAAACTCCTCCTGCTGCTGCGGCGAAACCTGCCGGCGGGTGAGTGTTTGCAGGTAGAGCTTGAGGGAAGCGATCGGACTCTTGAGCTCGTGCGTCACACTGTCGATGAAGTTGCTCTGCCGCTGCGAGAGCGCGATCGCCTTGACCGTCAGCAGCAGGTAGACGATCACCCCCACAAGAACAGCGACCAGCAGCGTGACCCCGACCCCGAGCATCGCCCAGTAGAATGCGGCATTTTCGGAACTGAGGGCCGCGGCAATGCTGACGAGCACCCACCCCACGCTCAGCGCGAGGATCGACCCGATCAGCAGGATGCCCAGCAGGATGGGCCAGCCGAGTGAGCGACGTGGTTCCACGGTGCGTCTCCCCTCGTAGCGACATGGACGCCGGCCAACCGCCGGCAGCACGCCAGCGGCCTCGCTTCCGTCGTGCGTGAGCGGTTATATCATCAACCAGCATGCCGAAACCGTCAGTCTCCCATCGTCCCGAACGCTCCATGTCGCTCTCCAGCGGCCTGATCGAGGTCGTGTTTCACTGGCAGAATGATCGTTGGATACACAGCCTGCATGCCCGCCAGCCGGATGGCTCTCGCGGCCCGGGCTGCTGGCACACCGCCCCCCCACGGCCCGACGACGATCCGCAGTGGCCGTCCTCACCCCCGCTGGTGGAGCTTGCCGACGTGCAGGCAACGCACAGCACCGCACTCGTGGCCGTGGGCCGTGCGGGCACATCCCACTTTTCCGCCAGCATCACCGCTCAGCCCGACGGAGGAATCTGCTTCGAGATCGCCTGCCGGCTGAAGGCGGATCCAGGCTGGCTGGGATCGACCTACCTCTCCTACCCAGAGGGTGGCCAGCTGCAGCTGACCATCGAACCGTTGGCTTCTGCGACGCTCGCAGCCTCGAAAATCGGCGGTGGGCAGGATGGGGAGCGGCTCCAGATCGTTCCAGCCGCAGCCGACGAGACCCCCTCAGGGAGGCCTGCCAAAGGCTCGACCATACAATGGGGATACCGGGTGCGGGTGCCGCAGGCGGGCTGAAGGCCGCTGCCGGTTGCAGGCAGGATGCGGATCGATCAGATTCAAGCGAAGACTGGGTCGCGTCACATCCTGCCCACCCCCCCTTTGGGAGGCCATCTGTCCGCGGAATGGCGGCTCAGACCCGGTGCAGGCAACGACCGATAAGAGTGCACAGCGTGGCAGCTTGAAAGAGAACGCATGTTTGACGTCATCGAACGGCTGAAGTCGGAATGGACCGACAGGTATGTGGTGGTGGAAACCGCCGTTCCCGAGCTGGCCCGCTTCGGCCAGGCCACAGGGCTTGTGCGGACGGTCAACATGAACGGCCGCTGCCTGGTGGAGTTTGACCAGTTCAACAACACCGCCTGGTATGACATCGACCCGTCCTACCTGACGATTGTTCCCAAGCCCGAGCCGAAGCCGGCCGGCGAGAAGCCGGCAAAGGCTCCAGCAAAGGCTGCTCCGGCCAAGCCCGCCGCCAAGAAGGCTGATCCAGCGGCCAAGCCGTCGGGCAAACCGTCGACCGCCGACATCCTGGCGGCAGCCCGCGGGAAGAAGGCCGCTGCCAAGCCGGCAGCCGCCAAGCCCGCCGGCGGCAAGCCATCCACAGCCGACATTCTCGCCATGGCCCGTGGCAAGGCAGCAGCGGCCAAGGCGACGGCCCCGGCCGAACCGCCGCCTGCCGCAGAGCCCGCAGCTCCCGAGCCTGCCGTGGAGCCAGAGGCCCCGGCCGAGCCGCCCGCCGCCGCGCCGGCCGCAGCCGCTGGCCCGCTGCCGACAACCACGTCTGAAAAGATCGCCTGGTGCCGGGCCCACGACGGCAACGGTGGCTGACGTCGGCCACCGATCCTTGAACGCTGAGAGAACGGAGGCTCCTCGCATGCACTCGCCTACTTTTCGTGCCGACGACGGTTTCGTGCCCTGCCGTCCATCGCCTTGGGCACGCCTGCGGCGATTCGCTGGGCTCGTGCAGGCGGCGGCCGTGGCGATCCTGTGCGTCGGCTGCGGCGGCTACAACACCCACCCGATCGTGGCCGAAGCCGAGCAGGAACTGTCGGTCAACGAGCAGCTTGCCGAGAAACTTGGCGAGGATGTGAAGCGGTCGTCGGGCGTGACGGGGTCGTCCAGCGAGACCGACGGCCGGGCGGCTCTGCAGTTTCAGGTCACCGGCAGCAAGGCCGGCGGCACTGCGGTGGTCGAAGGCCGCCTGTTTGAAAACAGCTGGAGCATCACGTCGCTCGAGGTGCGGATGGATGGCGACGAAAAGCTGGTGCTGACCCACGACCTCGAAGAGCGGACCGGCGTCGACACACCAAAGTTTGATCCAAACGCAGCTCCAGCAGCGTCGGAAACACCCGCAGCGCCGCCGCCGGATGTGGAGATTGCCCTGCCACCAGGCGTGCCGGGCGGCCCACCTGCGGAGTAGCCTGCAGGCGGTCGATCGCAGGCTGGCCCCGCGAAGCGATCACTTCATATCGCGGAGCGCCGCAAGCTCGTTGTCACGTCCGACCACAAGCAGGGCGTGGTCTTCAAGCAGCCGGGTCTTGCCGTCGGGAAACATCTCCCAGCGGTCGTCGAGGGCGCTCTTGATGCCCATCACATGCACGCCAATCCGGTTGCGGAGGTTGGCCTCAGCGAGGGTCTTTCCAGAGAGGGAATCCGGAGTGGCCACTTCCGCCACGCTGTAGTCGGGGCCGATCGGCAGGTAGTCCAGCACGTTGGGCCAGGTCATCTTGTCGGCCAGCTGTCGGGCGACTTCCTCTTCGGGAAAGATCACCTGATCGGCGCCGATGTGCTCGAGGATCTTGCCATGCTCCTTGGTGACGCCCTTGACGATCACCTGCTTGGCACCGAGTTCCTTCACGTGCAGCGTGGCGAGGAGCGAGCGGGTGATGTTTTCGCCCAGCGAAATCACCAC
>CALCGM010000743.1 GCA_937900985.1 uncultured Planctomycetaceae bacterium
CGTCCCCGACCTCCTCACCTGGCAGCCCCCCAAGAAAACCCGCACCAAACGAGCCAAGAAAGCCAGCAAACGAGCCGCCACGAAGCCCTCCACCTGACCACCGCCTGCGGCCCGCCGCCAACCGGCATGCCGCTTTGCCACGCATCTGTGCGATACTCTTAGAAGCCTTCAAACCGAAGAAGGAGAAGTCCATGGTCCAGCGTGCGATCGACGCGGTTTATGAAAATGGGGCATTCCGACCGGTGCAGAGCGAGCAACTGCCGATCCGGGAAGGGGGGCGTGTGCGTATCACGATCGAAGACGCGGTCGAGCCCGAGCCGGTCCAACTCGCCCTCGCCGTGTACGAAGGGCTTTCACCAGACGAGATCGACGCGATTGAGGAAGTCGCGCTCGACCGAGACCATTTCTTTGGTCGTCGTCCGAGCGAATGATGGCCGTGAAAACGCTGCTCGATACGGATGTCCTCTCTGGCTTGATGCGTGGAACGCCCCCAGCTCTCCACCGAGCCCGCGGCTACGTGGCTGTTCACGGCCAACTCACGCTGTCGCTTGTGACCCGGTTTGAAATCCTGCGAGGGCTAAAGGCCAAGCAGGCGACCGCTCGCCAACTCGCGTTCGACATTTTTTGCCGCTCCAACGAAGTTCTTCCGATCAGCGAAGAGGTGATCAGCACGGCGTCAGACATGTATGCAGATTTACGAGGGCGAGGGAAGTTGATCCCTGATGCCGACATCTTGATCGCGGCGACGGCCGTCACGCACGGCCTCGTCCTCGCAACGAATAACGTCCGCGACTTTGGCCGCATTCCGCATCTGCAGATCGATAACTGGCTTGCCGAGCCGTGACGTTGGGAAACTCGTCGTCTTCCGGCTTGAGCACGTCCTGCCGGAAGAACTTCTCGAGGACTGAAACATGGCAGCAGTCGACACGCATCCCGCGGACGCGGCAGCATGGAGCGATCCGATCGTGGACGAGGTCCGTGCGGCCCGAGCCGTCATCGCCGCTGAGTGCGACTACGATCTCGAACGCATTATCGCGGCACTGCAGGAACGATCACGGGCCGCGGGCCGCGCAACCGTCACGCTCACGAAGTTCGCGACCGATCCTGCGGTACCGGCCCAACGGTGACCGTCCGCATGCCGCACGCAACGCATCCGTGCGATACTCTCGAACCGACCAAAACCTGAAGAAGGAGAGGTCCGTGGTCCAGCGAGCGATCGACGCGGTTTGCGAAAACGGGGCATTCCGACCGGTGCAGAGCGAGCAACTGCCGATCAGTGGCCGGTTTTGAAGTGCTGACCGACATTCTTGCTGTTCTTGTGAGCGCACACCGCAGCCATGGTCTTGGATCCATGGAAAGGCGTGGTTGCGGGCCGGATGACGCCGCTTACCTGGCAGCCTTCGCGTGCAGCCGACGTCGCGCTCGTCGCGTGGCCTTGGCCTCGGCTCGGTAGCAGCGTTCTTCCTGGCGGTAGAGTTTGTTCGGGGCTCTTTCGCTACCACTCGGGATTGACTGGCTCGCGGCCCGCGAACTTTGGCGGAATCTCGATCATTGCCTTGTTGATCAGGACGGCGACGGGGTTTTGATTTCGCGGCGTTCATGCCAGTTTCCATCGAGAAAATCCCTTGTCCCCGGCCGGCGGCGGGGGCTACGCTTGAGGCATGACGACGCTCGTCGAAATCAAGGCTGCGATCGACCGGCTCTCGCCGCAGGACTACTGCGAGCTGATGGCCATGCTCCATCCGCACGAAGACGATGAGTGGGACCGCCAGATCGCTGCAGACCTTGCCGCCGGACGACTCGACGGCATCATCGCCGAGGCGCGGGCCGACGTTGAGGCGGGTCGCACGGTGCCGCTCGAGATGATCCTCGCCGAGGATGAGCGGGACGAGGACCGGCCGTGAGGATCCCGAGCGTCGCGAGCCGGGAGTTTTGGCGGGCATACCGTCGGCTGCCTCGTGACGTTCGCAAAACCGCGACGCGGGCTTTCCGCATCTGGCAGCAGGATGCGTTTCATCCGTCGCTCCACTTCAAGAAGGTGGGCGACGATCTCTGGTCGGTGCGCGTGGGCCGCCACCACCGGGCCGTTGGAACATTTCACGGCGACCGAATCGTGTGGACGTGGATCGGCTCCCACGCCGACTACGACACGCTGCTCGGCTGATCTGTTCACCACGGCTCCGAGCGTTCGAGCAGTTTGTGCAGGTGGTCGATCGAGCCGGCGCGACTCCACTCAGAAGATCGCCTTGGGCTCGCTTTCGCGAACTCGCCCTTGGCCCCCTCTCAGGGGGCCGTCGATCCCGTATGCTCAAGGCTTCCGGGAACGCACCAGGGCTTTCCGCAGCCTCGCGGAATCCGCACCGCTTTCGCTGAAATCCGCAAGAAACTCCTCCGCGAACGGTATGGCGACGAGCGGTTTTTCAGCGAGCTCAACCAGGGGGGCGGCGGCGACGACGGCTGGGGCGACATCGACACCGAATGGACGGCCGAATCCTTTGAAGCCGCCATCCAGGCCACGCATCACCAGCGACAACTTCGCCGTGAAGATCGAAGCACACGCCCCGCAGGCCGACGTCGAGCAGGCCATCACCGAGCTCCGCACGGCCGATCCCGCGTCGCTGCTGCCCTCAATCGACGCCGACGCCCTGACCGCCCTCAAGTTCGTCAACTGCTTGCCGCCTGCCCTCGCCCAGCAGATGCTGCAGCAACGCGTGCTTGATGAACACGGCCTCCGCGGCCCGCTTCGCGAGCCATGCCGCTTCGTTTCCTCATGAGTGAGAAGGCGCGTTTGACCATGCCAACTTCTGAAGACACGGGCTTGGCCCCGCCGAGTGACGCCCCTCGTGTGACGGTCCGTGCCGAGGAGTGCTTCAACTACGCCGCCTGGCAGAACTCGGTCCCGCTTATTCGCTCGTTGACCGTGACCAACCCGACGGCCGAGGACCTGGCATCGTTGACCATCCAACTCGCGACGAGTCCGGCATTTGCCACACCAAAGACCTGGACGATCGATCGTGTTGAGGCGGGACAGCAGGTGGAGGTCCGAGACACGGATATCGCGATCGACGCGGACTATCTTGAGCGACTTGATGAGGCGGTTCGCGGCACGATGAGTTTTCGGCTCTGCAAAGACGACCAGGTCCTGGCTGAGACCATGCATCCCGTTCGTGTGCTCGCCCGTGATGAGTGGGGCGGCATGCACAGCATGGGAGAGCTTCTCCCGGCGTTTGTCACGCCGAACGACCCCGCGATCGCTCCGCTGCTCAAAGCCGCCGCGGAGGCCCTTGATCGCCACGGACACCCCACAGCGCTCGACGGCTATCAATCTGGTGACCCCAACCGTGCCTACATGCTGGCTGCCGCGCTCTGGTCGGCGGTTGCCGCCCAATCGCTGACCTATGCAAACCCACCGAGCAGCTTCGAGCAGGTCGGGCAAAAAACCCGACGCGTCGGCACGGTGCTTGGAGATGGACTTGCCACGTGCCTCGATACCACCCTGCTTTTCGCATCGGGGTTGGAAGCGATGGGGCTCAACCCCGTGCTCGTCATGCAAGACGGGCACTGCTTCGCCGGAGTGTGGCTTGTTGAGAAGACGCTGCAGCGGCGCAGCGAACCGGATGGCAGTGAGGTCCGCAAAGCAATCGCAGCCAGCGAACTGATCGTGTTCGAAACAACACTCGTCACGCATCGGCCGGCGGCAGAGTTTGGCGAAGCCGTGGCCGGTGGCAGAGCCGCGCTCGATCCGTCTCGTGAGGACCTGTTTGTTGCCGCGATCGATGTTGCCAGGGCGCGGATGGCACAGATTCTTCCGTTGGCATCACACGCCGAACGGAAGGCCGGCGAGCCGCATGAGGCGACACAGCTACCACCTCTCCCGGCAGCGCCCAACTATGCACAGCCGTCTCTCGAGCCGGACGAACCCGCACCACAGACCCCGGCCGGACGGATCGAACGCTGGCAGCGAAAACTGCTCGATCTGTCGATGCGAAACAGATTGTTGAACTTTCGTCTGACCAAGCAAACCATCCCGGTGCTCTGCCCCGACGTATCGCTGCTGGAGGATCGCTTGGCTCTCGGCAAGCGGATGCGGCTGGTGTCGCTCGAGGAGCACAGCGTCGTTGGCGAGCGCGACGCGAACCTGCACCGGCAGCGAACGCAGAAAGACGTGAATCTGGAGTTTGCGAGGGAGGCTTTGCAGCGAAATGAAGTGGCATGCCAGCTTGAGGCCGGCGATCTCGACGTTCGCTGCACCGCCATCTACCGCAGGACGAAGAATGACCTCGCCGAGGGAGGGGCCAACACGCTTTTTCTGGCGGTTGGGTTTCTCCATTGGAAGCAGAACCCAGCAGACGCCAAGACCTATCGGGCTCCTCTGATCCTGGTGCCTGTCACACTCCTCCGCAGCAGTGCTCGGGCGCCGTATCGGCTTGCTCATCATGAGGATGACGTGCGGTTCAATGCGACGCTCGTGCAGCTTCTCAAAAAAGACTTCGACTGCGATCTCAGCACGCTGGAATCTGAGTTGCCCAGCGATGACAGCGGCGTGGACGTGCCGCAGGTGTTGGCCAAGGTGCGGCAGGCCGTGCGCGATATTTCCGGCTTTGAGGTGTTTGAGGATGCCGCTGTGGCGTCGTTCTCCTTTGCAAAGCACCTGATGTGGAAGGATCTCACCGAACGCGTTGATCAGCTCACGCAAAACCGCGTGGTCCGTCATCTCGTCACCAATCCCGACGATGCCTTTTCGTCAGCGGTTGACGGGCCCATGCCCACTCCGCGGCAGATTGATACGCGGTACACGCCCGCGGAGATCGTGCACCCACTGCCCGCCGACTCCTCCCAGTTGAGTGCGGTCATGGCTGCCTCAGAAGGCCACGATCTCGTCATTGTGGGCCCGCCAGGGACGGGCAAGAGTCAGACGATCGCCAACGTGATCGCGCAGTGCCTGGCCGTTGGAAAGACCGTGCTGTTTGTCGCGGAGAAGACCGCAGCGTTGGACGTTGTGCATCGTCGTCTGCGGGAGCATGGACTTGGCGATTGCTGCGTCGAGCTTCATTCCAACAAGGCCGAGCGGCGGCGGCTGCTGCAACAGCTGCGGAACTCGTGGGAAAGGCGGGCCCGGCGTGGCGGCAGTGATTGGCTCGAGGTGAGCGAGCGGCTCCGCATACGCCGTGACGAACTCAATGCGTACGTCGCCGCACTCCACAGGGAGCATGCAAATGGATGGACGGTCTATCGCGCGATGGGCCTCTCCGTTCGCGAGCGAGACATCGAAGCCCCCTCGCTGAACTGGTCTGCCGGCACACTCCACGACCGCGACGTCGTGCAGCGGTTCTCGCGGGCGGTCGACGAACTCGCCCTGACGCGGGCGGCGCTACCGGCTCACGCAAACGTCGGACGGGTGGCCGTCGCCGACTGGTCGATGGGGTGGGAGCGGGATTTTCTCGCCACGTGTGACACGCTCAGCAAGGCGGCGGACGCGTTCGCAGGCAGCGTCAGCCGTTTGTCCACCTCGCTCGGAGTGGCACTGCCGAGTCAGCTCAATGCTGAGCAGATGCACTCGCTCTGCAGTTTCGCCGGGGCCGTCGCCAGCAAGGCACCGCTTCGACAGGAACTCGTGGGCCATGCCTCCCTTGAGAGCTTGGAAGCTCTGCTCCGTCAGCGGGCCGAGCTCATCACACGCGGCGATCGCGGCAACCAAGCACTCGCCGAGGCGCTCGCGGGGTTTGTGGAGGCTCTCGGAGGCGATACCACTGAGCCGCTTGCAGACGCCGAGCGTGGAGCGCATTACCGTTTGGCCAATGAACTTGTGAAGCCGGATCTCCCGCAGGGAGCGCTGGTCTTTCACGCAACCTTTGCACAGGTGCCAAGTCTGAGCGCGGAGCGTCGGGAACTGCTTGACCGTTGTAAGGCGGCGCGACAAGCGGTCGAGGCTGCGGGGCTTCAGCCGCTGTTGATCGAGCGGATCAACGTCGGGAAGTTCGACGCCGCCTGGTCAAAGGCGGAAGGAAGTTTCTGGCCCCTGTCGGCAATCCGCAGCGCGATTCTGAGGAGAAAGCTGAAGTCCTATGCTCGACCGGAGTATGAGATTGCCCCAGCTGTGGTCATGCCCGTGCTCCGAGAATACCGCGATGCACACGTCGCTCTGGCGAACAATGCTGACGCGCTTGCGCTGCCCGCTGACCTGGAGGCAACGCTTGATCGGGAGCCCGCGAGGCTGCCATCGCTTCTCGAGAATGCCCGGAGGATACGAGATGCGATCCTCGCCGCCGGACTCCCGCTCGAGCAGGTTGCCCGCGCGACGGACGGCGGGCTGGAACTCCTCGCGGCCGCGGCCCAAAGGATCTACCCGCCAGCCAGGGAGCTCAAGAAACTCAAGGTGGCGCTGGACGAGAATCTGGTGAGCCTGGCCCTGCCGCCAGACCTCGCAGCCGATGTGGCAGAGCATCCTGCCGCTCTCGACAGCATGACCGCTGCGGCGAGCCGCGTGCGTGCCGCGGTGGATGTGCTTGCGCTGTCGTACGACGCGGTCGCTCGGTGTGTGGCCGGCCTCGGAGAATCACAACGGCAGGCGGCTGAAGAACTCAACCGCAGTCACGCGGCGTTTCGGGCGGCGTTTTCGCGGTTTGCGGAGCTCGCTGAGATTGAGGCGGTGGCTGGGGATACCGCTGATGTGCTTGGCGATGCAATCCGGCAAGCTCAGCGTGTGATCTCTGAGCGACCCCACCTCAAAAAGTGGACAGCGTGGATGGCAGCCTGCAAGCAGGCGAGGGAGTTGGGGCTGGATGCGTTCGTCGATCAACTCGATCAGGGGAAGCTGCCGCCCTCCGATGCAGCCGCCCGCTTTCAACTGTCGTACGTCCGCTGGTGGTTGCCCACGGCCGTGGATCGCTGCGACACGCTCCGGCAGTTTCAGCGGTTTCGGCATGAAGAGACGGTGCATGACTTTCGCCGCCTTGACGACTTGGCTCGGAAAGCTGCGGCACCGCGGGCCCTGTCGGCCATCTACCACGACCTGCCGCCGAGCGATCAGGTGCCTCGGCGATCAGAGTTGGGCCTCCTGCGGCATCAGATGGGCCTCAAACGCCCCAGTAAGTCGATTCGAGAGGTGATCTCTCGCATGCCCGAAACGTTCGGAAAGCTTGCACCGTGCGTGCTGATGTCACCACTTTCGATCGCCCAATACCTACCAGCACAGCAGGCCCCGTTCGACGTGGTTGTCTTTGATGAGGCGTCTCAAATCGCCACGTGGGACGCGATCGGGGCGATTGCCCGCGGAAAACAGACCATTATTGTCGGAGACCCGAAGCAGCTGCCGCCAACGAACTTCTTTGGTCGCGCTGAAGCGGACGACGAGGACGACGAGCTCGCGCACTACGAGACAGATCTCGAGAGCATTCTGGATGAGGCGCAGGCCTCCGGGCTGCCGACCTTGCAGCTCAACTGGCACTATCGGAGCCGCCACGAGTCGCTGATTACCTTTTCGAACCACAACTATTACGGAAACCAGCTGATCACGTTCCCTGCTGCCGAATCGGCAGATCGAGGCGTGTCATTGACGCACGTTGAGCAGGGCACGTACGACCGGGGTAAGAGTCGCACCAATCGTGCGGAGGCAGCGGCAATCGTCGCGGATGCCGTCTCGCGGATGCGGCGGTGCCTTGCCAAGCCCGAGGCCGAGCGGCTGACGTATGGCGTGGTGACGTTCAACAGTCAGCAACAATCCCTGATCCAAGACCTGTTCGATCAAGCACTCCGCGAAACGCCAGCATTGGAGTGGTTCTTCGCCGATGACCGCATTGAGCCCACAGCGGTGAAGAACCTGGAGAACGTTCAGGGTGACGAGCGGGATGTGATGTATTTCTCCATCACATTTGGCAAGGACGCAGCGGGCAAGTTCCCCATCGATTTCGGTGCCTTGAATCGGGAGGGGGGGCATCGCCGGCTGAACGTGGCGGTGACGCGGGCTCGTCAGGCCCTGCTGGTCTATGCGTCCTTCCTGCCCGATGAGTTGCGGTCAGAACGCTCCAGTGCCCGCGGGGTGCACGACCTCAAGGCGTTCCTCAGCTACGCCCACAAAGGCCCCGCGGCTCTGGCCTCGCGGACGGATGGGGCGGTGGGGGCAACGGAATCGCCTTTCGAAGAAGCGGTGAAAGAAGCTCTCCAGGACCGTGGTTGGTTGATCGACCCGCAGGTTGGGGTGTCAGGTTTTCGCGTTGATCTTGGGGTCGTTGATCCTGATCGGCCGGGAGCGTATCTGGCGGGCGTGGAATGTGACGGAGCGACCTACCACCGGTCGGCCGCAGCCCGTGACCGCGACAAGATCCGTCAGCAGGTGCTGGAGAACCTTGGCTGGAACATCGTGCGGGTGTGGTCGCCTGATTGGTGGTACGACGCGAGAAGTGCCATCGAACAGCTGCATGCCACGTTGAAGGAACTGCTGGAGCAGTCTCGCCAGCAGCGGGCCCAGGCGGCGGTCGCTGCCGAGGGCGAGGAGCCGCTCCCTCCATCGCCCCCGCCCGACGGCAGAGACGCGGACACCGACAATGTGAACGCTGAGGATGAGGCTGCGGACAACGAGCCATGGGACCACGCTGAGGACGCCAGTGACTCCTCCGCAGCAACAGAGGATTCACAGGAGCGTCTGCCGCGGCCCACCTACAAAAGCGCTGAGCTTGCCGATGCCACCGCTGAGCAGGGACGCTTTTTCGACGACGACTATTCGCGGCAACTGCGTGACATGGCCTTGGCGGTCGTTGAGCAGGAGGGGCCGATTCGTGACGACGTGCTCGCTCGCCGCATCGCCCGCGCTCATGGCTTCGCGCGAACCGGTTCGCGCATCAAGGAACGCGTGCTCGCGGTGATCCCGGACCTCACCGTGACCACTGAGGAAGCCGGACGGTTCGTGTGGCCGACAAAACAACCTGTGGCCCGAGTCGCGTTTCGCTATCCAGCTGACGACGACGAAAGGCGGAGCCTGGATGAGATCGCACTTGAAGAACTGGTGGGACTTGCCAGCGCCCGCCAGGATCTCGCGGCAGGCGACGACCCGGCCCTCGCACTTGCCCGTGAGATTGGCTTGTCGCGTTTGTCCCAGTCGGCGAGAGATCGGCTTGAGGCCGCGCTCGAGATGGCAGGAAGCGACGCCTGACAGGGGCGGCCGGACGAGCCGAAAACGTACGGGGGCTGCCGTTGTCTCGTCCGCACCCATGGAAAAAGCGCACTTAAGTGCGTTTTATGCTTGATGACGCCTTTCTGGTATGGCATGATTACTTGAAGGCGCATCAAGATGCGCATTTTGCGTTTCTTCGCCTTGCGGGAAGGGCTTGGGAGGCGAAAAAAGCACTGTAGTGCGCTTTCATGGGACGTCTTGATCATGACCACGCGAGAAATTGGCGGCAAGATCCGACAATGTCGCAAGCGGCTGGGGCTCCGGCAACGCGACCTGGCGGAGATTGCCGGCGTGACGTTGCGGGGGCTCACCGACCTGGAGCATGGGCGGGCAAACCCGACACTCCATCAGCTTTCCAAGATCCTCGAAGTCCTGGGCCTCGAGGTTCGGGTTGTGGAGCGATGACCCCATGCCCGAAGCACGCGTGTTTTGTCGAGGGGTGTTTGCCGGCACGCTGACCAAGCGCGCTGAGGGTCTGTATTGCTTTGCGTACGCGCCTGAGTATCTAAACGCCCCGCACTGCCCTGCCATCAGTGTGACCTTTCCCAAGCAGGCAACGCCCTTCGAGTCGCCTGTGCTCTTTCCTTTTTTCTTCGGTTTGCTGGCTGAGGGTGAGGAGCAAGCTCTGCAGTGTCGCGTGTTGAAGATCGATGAACGCGACCACTTCACACGCCTGGTGAAGACATGCGCGGTCGAGACCATCGGGGGCGTGACAGTGAAGGAGGTTGCAGGCTCATGAACCGCTGCCCGGGCTGCCTGAAAGCCGGCCACAAGACGTTTTGCACCCGGTGCCATCGAACACTTTTTGGACCCGGCAGCAAACGCGTCCCTGCGGTCCTCCCCTTCACTCGCCCGGCCTATGACCGGGAGAAGGTCGCAGTCACCGGCGAGCGGCTGTCTCTTTCCGGAGTGCAGACCAAGATGCCTCTTGCGCTCGTCGATGGGCATCTGCAGATGGTCCAGTCCGGTGGCCAGTACATTCTCAAACCCCGGCCCCACGGAACGTTCCTGCGGCTTGAGGCGGCGCCGATCAACGAGCACCTTACGATGCAGATCGCCCGGCAGGTGTTTCGGATCTCTGTGGCAGACAGTGCGCTGGTCACGTTCCAAGACGGCGAGCACGCGTATCTCGTGCGTCGGTTCGATGTGCAGAGCAACGGCCAACGATCGCTCCAGGAAGATTTCGCTCAGATTTCCGGTCGGTCGCCTGACACGCACGGTGCAAACTACAAGTACGACTTTTCGTATGAGGCGATCGGCAACCTGATCCGTCGTCATGTGGCCACGTTTCGCGTGGACCTGGAGCGATTCTTCACACTGGTCGTGTTCAACTACCTGGTGAACAACGGCGACGCGCATGCCAAGAACTTCTCGCTGATCCGCGACGACACGACGTCGCAGTACAACCTGACGCCGGCCTACGACCTGCTGAACACGCGACTCCATCTGCCCGACGAGTCGAGAACGGCCCTCGATCTTTTTCAAGATGACTTCGAAACGGAGAGCTTCAAGAAACAGGCCTTCTACGCGTACGACGACTTTGCCGAGTTTGCCAAGCGGTTGGGCCTCGTGGAGACTCGCTTCCGACGCATCATGGAGACGTTTATCGGAAAAAACTGCGACGTCGAGACGCTGATCGACGCGTCCGAACTGTCCGACGAGTGCAAAGGGCTCTACAAGCACCACGTCCGAGATCGCGTGGCAGCGCTTGCCAACTCGCTGGCGAAGCTCCGCTAGCCCCCGCCGCATGATCCGTGCGGCCGCCGCCGCCTACCGCCCCTGCCAGGGCACGCGGCCTCCCGCCTGGAGCTGGCGGCGGAGGGCTTCGCTGAGGTCGCGGACAATGTCTCTGCGGGAGCCTGAGAGGTCGGTCTGCTCGAGCGGGTCGCTCTCCAGGTCGTAGAGCTCAAGCGGCGAGAACGGGTCGTTTTGCATCAGTTTCCAGCCGCCGCGGATCACCGCCTCGTAGCTCTTGCCGCCGTAGCGGAGGCCGCCTTCGCGGCGGGTGAAATAGAGCAGGCGGTCGTCGGCATCCTCGGTTGGCTCGCCGCGGAGGGTGGGCAGCATGCTCACCGCGTCGAGGTCGGTGGGCTGTTCGCCGCCGGCGAGCTCGAGAAATGTGGGCACGATGTCGAAGGAGAGGCCCACGCGGTCGCTGCGGCTGCCCGGCTGCACAACGCCCGGCCATCGCACGAGAAACGGCACCCGCAGCCCACCGTCGTAGTGGTCTTGCTTCCCGCCCCGCCAGGGATCGTTGTTTTGGGCGTGGGGCAGCGAACCGCCGTTGTCGCTCGTGAAAACCACCAGGGTGTTGTCGGCCAGCCCGCTCTGGTCAAGCGCCTCAAGCACCTGCCCCACGCCATGGTCGAAGTGCTCGACAAAGGCGACATTGCGGGCCCGCTTCTCGTCGAGGTCCGGCTGCCGCTCGCGGACGCGGTCGAGCCACTCCTGCGGCGGCTCAATCGGAAAGTGCGGCGCGTTGTAGGCGAGGTAGAGAAAGAAAGGCTGCTCTGGGCTTGCTGCCCGCTCGCCGAGATAGTCGATCGCCCACTGCGTGAAGAGCTCGGTGGCGTGGCCCTCGGGATGGATTTCCTCGGTGCCCAGACGCATGTAGTTGTTTCCGTGGCGGAGATGCGTCGTGTAGCTGTCCATCATGTCGCCGAGGAAGCCGTGGAAGTGATCGAAGCCACGCTCCGTGGGCGTGTTGGGCGATTCGAGACCCAGGTGCCACTTGCCGACGATGCCGGTGTGGTAGCCAGCCTCTTTGAGCCGGTTTGCCAGCGTGCGCACCGACGGATCGAGGTAGCCCCAGGAGTTGTCGGTGTGGGTGCGGATCACACCCGGCACGCCCACCCGATCGGCATACATGCCTGTTAGCAGCGCCGCCCGCGAGGGCGAGCAGACGGTGCAGTTGGCCCGCATGGTGGTGAACAGCATGCCTTCCGAGGCCAGCCGATCGATGCTCGGCGTGTGGACGTCGGCGGTGCGGTAGCACGACACGTCGCCGATGCCCAGGTCGTCAGCGAGAATCACGAGGAAGTTGGGGGTGTCGGCAGCATGAACGTCGCGGCCCCACAGGCTCACCGCGAGGAGGCCCAGGAGGACGGTGACTGCCCAGCCACAGGGGCCTGGCGTGCGTGCGGTTCGCCGGTTCATTGTTGTGGTTCCTCCTCTGGGGGCCGCGGGCGGCTCAGCCTGCTCCCTGCTTGATCGCCTTCATCGTGCTCGCCTCCGGCTCCAGGCGTTTGTAGAAGGCATCGAGGGGATAGCAGCCGCTGCGAAGGCCGTTGCGGGGGGCCGTGGTGCAGTCGCTGAAGGTGCGGCAGATGCCGCCTCGCCGGAGCGTTGCTCCAGCCAGCACGTCTGCCGGAAACGTCGGGTAGGAGAGCACCATCCGGCCGATGCCGACGATGTCGATCCAGCCGTCACGAACCGCCGCCTGGGCCACGTGCGGCAGAAACTCCTGCAGGTAGGTGTAGCCCGAGCCCACCAGCGGCAGCCCAGGCACCGCTGTCCGTGCCTGCCGGGCCGCGTCCAGCTGGCGCCACACGCCAACGAGCGGATCCTCTGGCGGCGGATAGCCATCTGACGGCGGAAAGTAGGCGGGCCGC
This sequence comes from uncultured Planctomycetaceae bacterium, assembly GCA_937900985.1. Lineage (GTDB taxonomy): Bacteria > Planctomycetota > Planctomycetia > Pirellulales > UBA1268 > M30B53. The sequence continues at coordinate 12,781 of CALCGM010000743.1, forward strand.
AGCAGGTGCGGCGTGGCGTAGGGGCAGCCGGCCGAGAGGTTCACGGCTGCCACACCCCGCTCGCGAAGCATCGTCAAGAGCTCGATCGGCTCGGCGAGGTCCATGGTCAGCGGATTCTGCTCGTCAACGCCGAAGCCAGCGTCGTAGGGCACCGCTCCCTCCAGGGGCCAGGGCTCGCCAGCTTCGCCGACATGCCGCCAGGGGATTGTGTCGAAGAGTGAGAGCCGCAGGCCGATGAGCAGGCCGGGGCAGGCCTCGCGAATCCGATCGATGATCGAAAGCAGGAGCCTGCTGCGTCCTGCGAGGTCGCCGCCGTAGCGGCCAGGCCTCCGCCTGGCTGCGAGAAACTCGTTGATCAGGTAGCCGTGGCAGCTTTTGATGTCGACCATGTCGAAGCCGGCGGCAGCGGCATCGCGGGCAGCCTCGACATAGCGGTCGATCAGGCTGTCGACCTCGGCATCGCTGAGCACGCAGCCCTCGTCGGCAGGGTCGACCCCATGCCGGGCATCGAGCACCGGATGGTGGAAGGCGATCCGCGAGGCTCGCCCGGCTGGTGTTGGCTGCGAGAAGCGGCCGGAATGGGTCAGCTGCAAGGCAACCAGGAGATCGTCGGTCGTGCCGTAGGCCTCGCGGTGGGCGTCTTTGGCTGCAGCGAGCAGACGGGCAAATCCGTCGCGGCCACAGGCCGGGGCGACCAGCTGCCGGGGGTTGGCCCGGCCCTCGGGCACGACCGCCACTGCTTCGCCGCCCCAGATCAGCTTGGCTCCGCTGGCGCCAAAGCTCTGCCAGCGGCGGAGCAGGATGTCGGTGGGCTCACCTCGCTGCGACGCATCCCAGCCCTCCATCGGATGGATCGCAAACCGGTTGCCTACGGTGCGGCCGCCGAGCTCGATCGGTGTGGCCAGCGGCGATCCCTCTGCCGCTGAGAGGGCCATGTCGTCGAGCGGCAGCGGAGCAGGCAGGCTCGCAAGGTGGCTCCGCAATGAGGCCGCGTCGCGAAACCTCGCCATCCGTGGATACGTCAACGGTTTTTCTCCGGAGGGCACGTGTGGATCGCTGTCAGCCTGAATCAAAAACGCGTCGCGGCCAAGACACGCTCAGCGATTCGCAGCTGCAGGCGGGTAGCGCAACTGCCGCGTCGACTCGGTGTGTTCGGCCAGGTCGGCTGGCTTCGTCCAGGTCGGCTTCATCTCCCGCTTGGAATAGAGCTTCTCCGCCTGATCGACATAGTGCGGAGAATCCGGATGGCCCGACTGCCCCCACGGCGTGCAGGTCAGGCTGCGGACGCCCTCTTTGTCGAAAAACATCAGGATCATCGCCATCGAGCCGCTGTTGGCGATGAAGCGGCCAGGTGCGGCCTTGTCTTCGGTGCTGCGGACGTCGAAGAGCGTT
>CALCGM010000744.1 GCA_937900985.1 uncultured Planctomycetaceae bacterium
AGCGCCAGCCGCCGACCGGTCGACTCGCCATCGGCAGGCGGCACGATCTTTGGCTCTGGCGGATCGAGCACCTCCAGAAACGCCGGCTGCACGAGGCTCTCAGGCGTTGGCTCGGCATGGGGATTGCCGCGATAAAAGACATATGTCTCGGGGGCCTCTGGGCCCCGCTCAGTGACCACCAGCGCCCGATCGATCGGCACCTGCTCACTGACGAGTTGCTGGAGCGTCCGTTTCTTTCTGCGGTACTCCGCCAGCCCGTCCTTCCCCAGCAGGCGAGCCCCGTCTGACTTGATCACCTGTGCCAGGTCGAAGGTTGCTCCCTCGCCCACAGTCCCACCGCCGGCTGACAGCGGACGAGACTCCACCCCCGGACCTGACCAGACGAGCGAGAGCCCCTGGCCATACTTCCACTGGAAGTAGTCGAGCCGGATCGGCAGCCGGCCCGCAGTGAGCGCGACGGTCGCCGTCTGCGGCTGGCCTTCGCCATGGATCCCGTCGTAGCTGATCACCACCTCACCGTTGATGGCAAGCCGCGAGCCATCGTCGGAATCGAGCACGAAGGTGTAGTCGCCATCTGCCGGAACTTTCAGGAACCCCTCAAACACGTATCCGAAGGCCTCCGGTCGCAGCGACGGGGCGATGCTGATGTCGAAGAGATTTGTCTCCGCAACACCCACGTCCTCCGGCTTGAGCTCGTCAAAGTTGGGCAGTGCCTCCCAGGTGTCGCGGTAAAAGCGGAAGCGGAGGTCGTCGAGATCGCCGCCTGCCATGCTGCCAGCCTGGTCCTGCTGCCAGGCCTCCCGCACCCGCTGCTCGATGTGGGTCAGCTCCTGCTGGGCCTGATTGCGGCGCTGCTGCAGGTCGGCCAGCTCCGCCTCGTAGGCCTGGCGTGCGGCTTCATCCGCGAAGAGCGGCCGCTCGATGTTGGGGTTGGGGTTCCCCATCGGCGTGAGGTTGTGAAAGAAGGAGAGCAGGCTGTAGTAGTCCTTCTGCGAGATCGGGTCGATCTTGTGGTCGTGGCAGCGGGCGCAGTTGACGGTCAGCCCGAGAAAGGTCTGCCCGGTCGTGGCCACGATGTCGTCGAAGCCGTCGTAGGTTGCCTGCAGCCGATCCGCCGGCTCGTCATCCCACAGGCCGAGCCGGTAGTAGCCGGTGGCGATGTAGTCGTCGGGCTCGGGCTCGGGCAGTTCGTCGCCAGCCAGCTGCTCGGTGACAAACTCGTCGTAGGGCTTATCATCGTTGAACGAGCGGATCACATAGTCGCGATACCGCCAGACATGCGGCTTGGGATTGTCGCGTTCGAAGCTGTTGGTCTCGGCATAGCGGACGAGGTCGAGCCAGTGCCGTGCCCAGTGTTCGCCGTAGTGCGGCGACGCCAGCAGCCGGTCGACCACCTTCTCCCAGGCGTTGGGCGACTCGTCGGCAAGAAAGTCGCGAACATCGGCCTCGCTCGGCGGCAGACCGGTCACGGAATACGTCACCCGCCGCAGGAGCGTCAGCCGATCGGCCTGCTCAGGTACGGGCAGGCCTCGTTCGGCAAGCCCATGCTGAATGAACGCATCGATCGGGCTTGCAAGCTGCTCGGCGGGGGCCGCATCGGAAGGAACCTCGGGCCGTTCGAGCGGACGAAACGCCCAGTGTTTCTGCCACACCGCCCCCTCGTTGATCCACTGCCGGATCGACGCGACCTCGTCGGCCGTCAGCCGCGAGCCCTCTGGCGGCATCTGCAGAAACTCATCGTCGCTCTGAATGCGGGCGAGGATCTCGCTGCTCGCTGCGTCGCCCGGCACGATTGCCGTCATGCCGCTGTCGAGTTCGGCCGTCGCCGCGGCAGCCTCATCGAGCCGCAGGCCGGCTTCCTGCGTGTCGGGCCCGTGGCAGGCGAAGCATCGCCTGGCCAAGAGCGGCTGGATCTCGCGAGCAAAGTCGACCTCTGCAGCGATCGCCTGGCGAGAACAGATGCCAGCAAACGATCCCCAGATCACAACCGCAACGGCAGCATACGGCAGACAACGAGCGATGGTGCGGAGCATGGCGTGGAGACTGCACTGCCAGTTGAGGCAGATCACAGCCGTGATGGAGGAACGATGGGTTTTCTGAATACTTTCATTCTACCCTCCACCTGGTATCGTCTCGACCATCAGTTCACCCCCCAAGAAAGCCGCTTTTCCTGATTTCTGGAGAATCCGATGGCCCCCACGCCTCCCTTTTCGCTCGCTGGCCGCACGGCGCTGGTCACCGGTTCGTCCACAGGGCTGGGAAAAGCAGTTGCCGCCTGCCTCGGCCATGCCGGAGCCAAGGTGGCCCTCAACTACGCCAACAACCAGGCCCGTGGCGAGGCAGCCCTGGCGGAGCTTCGCGAGAGCGGCATTGAGGCCGATCTCTTCCGTGCTGACGTCAGCGATGAGGCGGGCGTCGACCAGCTCTTCACGGCAATCGAGGGCTCCCTCGGGCCGGTCGACATCGTGGTGGTCAACGCCACGCCCGACCAGCCCCACGCAACAATCGAAGACTACGACTGGGACTTCTACCAGCAGATGCTCGACTTCTTCGTGAAGAGCCCCTACCTGCTGGCGCGGCGGGCCCTGCCCTCGATGAAGTCGCGCCAGCATGGCCGGCTGATCAACATCACCAGCGAGGTCTTTCACCTCGGTGTGCATCCCTTCTCGGCCTACGTGGCCGCCAAGGGGGGGCAGACCGGCTGGTCGCGGAGCATGGCGGGCGAGCTTGCCCCATTTGGCATCACTGTCAACATGATCGCGCCCGGCTGGATTCCCGTGGAGCGTCATGAGAAGGATTCACAGGCCGACAAAGACGCCTACCTCGCGAGCATCCCCATGGGCCGCTGGGGAACCCCAGCCGACGTCGGCTGGGCGGCGGCCTATTTCGCCAGCGATGAGGCGAGCTTCGTCACCGGCCAGACGATCGCCGTCAACGGCGGCACCACCCGCTGGTAACTGAGGGCCGCTGGTAACAGAGGGAGTGATCAGACAGCGGCCCCACGACAGCCTTGACAGAAGGTGTACTGGCGTATACAATCTTCTCAGCAACTGGTGCACAAACGAGCCGAAACGGCGGTTGCACACACTTCCGGAGGCGAGTTTATGGCCACCGCGATCCCAGCGCTGAAGTTCACCATCAGTCAGTACGACCTGATGATCGAAGCTGGCGTGTTTGAGCGGAGGCTGGGGGCGGATGCGGTGGGCTGCGATCCGCCTCGGGTTGAGCTGATCGACGGAGAGATCCTCATGATGAGTCCGATCGGCCCGCGGCATGAGGACGTTGTGGACCGTCTCGCTGCCTGGAGTTTCGGCTGCCTCCAGCCCGATGGGGCCCGTGTCCGAGTCCAGCAGTCACTCGCTCTTCCCGGGCAACAGAGTGTGCCTCAGCCCGACATCACCTGGGTGCAGCCGGGCAACTACGCCCCGCGGCGTCCTGAAGCCGCCGACGCACTGCTGGTGATCGAGGTTGCTGAGACGAGCCTCCACTACGATCTCGGGGAGAAGGCTCGGGGCTATGCAGCCGGCGGCATTTCAGACTACTGGGTCGTCGATACTGCCGCCGAGGTCGTGCATGTCCTGCGGAAGCCTGGGTCCGCAGGGTACCGCGAGCATCGCGTGGCCGGCCGTGGCGAGTCGATCGCAGCGTTGATGCAGCCTGATGCTCTGCTCGCGGTTGACAACCTGTTTGCACGGCAGCCCTGACTAGAACTGTCGTGTGCCACACCGCGGAAATCCTCCATGATGGAATACGACGGACTGCTGTCACTCGATCGGCTGGAGCGTGCCGTGGAAAAAGTACGAGACCGGCTGCTGCGATCGACTGCGGCACTTGAGGCTGCCGGCGTCCCCTACGCGGTGATCGGCGGAAACGCCGTGATGGCCTGGGTGGAGCAGGCCGATGAGTCGGCGGTGCGGTTTACGCAGGATGTCGATCTCGTGTTGCGGCGGGAAGACCTCGACCGGGCCCGCGTGGCACTGGAACAGGCCGGATTCATCTATCGGCGGGCTGCCGGGATTGAGATGTTTCTCGACGGCCCTGCCGCAAAGGCCCGCGATGCGGTGTATGTGATCTTCGCAGGCGAGAGAGTCCGGCCAGAGTATGTCGCCCCCGTGCCCGACGTGGCCGAGTCGGTCTCGTTTGCGTCGTACCGGGTGCTGTCGCTCGAGGCCGTTGTGCGGATGAAACTCACGTCGTATCGAGATAAAGACAAGATGCACGTTCGTGACATGATCGAGGTCGGCCTTGTCGACGCCACCTGGCCGGCTCGCTATCCGCCCGAACTCGCCGCCCGCCTGCAGCACCTGCTCGACACGCCCGACGGCTAGCTGTGAAGAGGCTGGTGGTGATGGAGACGGCGGATCGCTGCTCTCACGCAGGGACGACGCCTGCGTCTGGCATGCTGTCACTCCCCTTGGCCGGGCAGCTCACGGGTTTGCGACGGCTCGCGGCTGCTGAGTTTGTTCGGCTTCGCACGCGTTGCCGCCAGGGCCGAAGCCGCGTAGATCGCCAGGGCAATCCAGACGATCACAAACCCCACCAGTTTGCCAGCGTCAAACGGCTCCTCGTAGACAAATCGCCCCAGCAGAAACTGCAGCGACGGACCGAGATACTGCATCAGTCCGATCGCTGAGAGCGGGATCCGCTGCGCGGCCGCCGAAAAGCAGAGCAACGGCACGGCCGTGATCACACCAGAGGCCATCATCATCAGGCTCATCTGCCAGCCGACCTGGCCAAACGCCCCACGGCCTCCAGCATGCTCACTGGCAAGAAATACCGCCGCCGGCGTGAGCAGCAGCAGCGTCTCCACCGTCAGCGACGACAGGGCCGGCAGCGAGGTCTTCTTCTTGGCCAGGCCGTAGAGACAGAACGAGCCCGCCAGAAACAGGGCGATCCAGGGAAAGTGATGGTACTGGCCAGCCAGCCAGGCGACGCCCGTTGCGGCAATCGCCACCGCCAGCCACTGGGCAGGCCGCAGCCGCTCGCCAAGAAGAAACACCCCCAAGAGGACGCTCAACAGTGGGTTGAGAAAATACCCCAGACTGCTCTCGATCATTCGCCCGTTGGTCACCGCCCAGACGAAGCCCAGCCAGTTGCCTCCAACGAAGATCGCCGCCAGGGCCTGCCGGAAGAGCCGCTGCGGCGACCTGAAGACCGCCCGCAGATCCCGGGCGTGCCCCGTCATCCAGAGGAGCGGCAGCAGCGCGAGCGTCGACCAGACAACCCGATGGGCCACCAGCTGCGTGGCGGGGATCGTATCGAGCTGCTTCCAGAAGACCGGCAGAATGCCCCAGAGAATGAACGCCGCAGCGGCGTAGACGTAGCCAGTGTTCACAGAGGCGTGCAGCCGCGGGAGGGAGGTGGGGGAAGGGAATCAGCAGTCGTAGTAGAGGCAGAACTCATACGGGTGCGGCCGCAATCGCATCGGATCGATCTCCTTGTGCCGCTTCATGCGAACCCAGGTGCGGATCACATCCGCGGTAAACACATCCCCCCGCAGGAGAAACTCGTGGTCGGCCTCCAGCGCGGCAACTGCCTCTTCAAGCGACGCGGGCGCCTTCGGCACGCCAGCGAGTTCCTCTGGTGGCATGTCGTAGATGTCGCGGTCGAGTGGCTCGCCGGGATCGATCTTGTTTTGGATGCCATCGATGGCCGCCATCAGCAGCGCCGAGAATGTGAAGTAGGGATTGCAGGAGGGATCTGGGCAGCGAAACTCCACTCGCTTGGTCTTGGGGCTCGCTGAATACATCGGGATCCGGCAGGCGGCCGAACGGTTCCGCTGCGAGTACGCCAGATTGACCGGCGCCTCGTAGCCCGGCACCAGCCGCTTGTAGCTGTTGGTGGTGGGGTTGGAAAACGCCAGGATCGCCGGGGCATGAGCGAGGATGCCCCCGATCGCATGCATGCCCATCTCGGAGAGCCCGGCATAGCCTGTGCCGGCAAACAGCGGCTGTCCGTCGAGCCAGAGCGAGAGGTGGGTGTGCATGCCCGAGCCGTTGTCGCCAAAAATCGGCTTGGGCATGAAGGTGACCGTGCGGCCAGCGCGAGCGGCGACGTTCTTCACGATGTACTTGTAGAGGCACATCTGGTCGCCCATCTTCACGAGATCGGAAAACCGCATATCGATCTCACACTGCCCGGCCGTGGCCACCTCATGATGCTGGGCCTCCACGTCGATGCCGCAGGCGATCATCGTGAGCATCATCTCCGTGCGGAGATCCATCAGCTGATCCGACGGCGGGCAAGGAAAGTAGCCCTCCTTGTGCCGCAGCTTGTGGCCGAGGTTGGGCATCTCATCGGCGCCCCGATTCCACTCCGCTTCCACGCTGTCGACGTGGTAGAAGCCCTCGTGGGCGTTCTGCTCAAACCGCACATCGTCGAAGACGAAAAACTCCGCCTCGGGCCCGATAAAGCAGGTGTCGGCGATCCGGGTGCTCTTGAGGTAGTTGACCGCCTTGCGGGCCACGTTGCGAGGGTCGCGGGAATAGTCTTCGCGGGTGATCGGATCCTGCACATTGCCAATCATGGCGAGCGTGGGGATCGCCGAAAACGGATCGACGAAGGCCGTCTCGGGCTGCGGCACGATCAGCATGTCGCTCTCGTTGATCGACTGCCAGCCACGGATGCTCGAGCCGTCGAAGCCGAAGCCGTCTTCAAAAACTTCCTCTTCGAGCTTGCCCACCGGCACGGTGAAGTGCTGCCAGATTCCAAGGAAGTCGGTAAACCGCAGATCAACAGCCTTGATCTCTTTCTCGCGACACATCGCGAGCACTTCACGGGGGGTCATAAGGCTCGGGGCTCCAGGACAAAGACGGCGGCTCCTCCGCCAACGGCAGGCCTACCAATCCCTCAGCATACGACCAGCACCGCCACCCTCCCAACACGCTTTGATGAGCAAGCCCGGGAGCTCACCCTCCGGCCTTCATCCGCA
>CALCGM010000745.1 GCA_937900985.1 uncultured Planctomycetaceae bacterium
CGCCTTGATCGCATGCCCTGACCCAGCCCCAGGGCCGTCAAGAACAAGTTTGCGGCCGTTCCGATCGCCGGCCGAAGCTTCTGCAGCATCAAGGTCGTGCAGATGGCCAATCAAATACTCAGGACGGTCACGATGCTTGCCAGTTCCGCAGAGATAAATAGTTACGACGCTCATGGGCATTCAGCGACAACCGCACCACCTCAAAAGGCTTTCGTGAAAGACGTTAAATCAGGAACGTGTTGACGCACCCAAAAGTCTGCAACCGCTCGAACTGGCCCACACCGCACGTTTTTCTATCGGCCGCCAGAGAGCCTTTCGTGCATCGGCTTGCGCAGCCTCCTTCGAAGGATACCCCGTTCAATGGCACTTCCACAACGGTCTTTCGGCTGACGGACTGCCCATGAGTAGGGGGTTGGGCGTGTCGGCCGTGCGGAGGCGGTTCGCCAGCCATTTGCCGGGCTGTCCGTCACACCACGCCCACAAACAGCCAGTTAAACACCTTGCCGCCGGGGTAGGCGGCGACCCGCTCGGTGGTCACGGAAAATCCCGCCTGCTGCATCCGTTCGACAAACACGGGGTCCTTGTCTGCCGACCACACCGCCAGGCATCCACCAGCCCGAAGGCCAGCCCGCGCCCGCTGCAGGCTCTCCGCCTGGTAGAGCTCCCGGTTGGTGGCGGTGGTGAGCTCGCTGGCGCCGTTGTCGACATCCAGCAGGATCGCGTCGAAGCCGCCCCGCCGCTGGCGAATCGTGTCGGCCACATCGCCGATCACCAGCTCCACCCGCGGATCCTCAATCGCTTCGGCCGCCAGGCCGTAGGCGGGATTCCGATTCCACTCGACGACCGCCGGCAGCAGCTCCACAACCGTCACCGCGGCGTCGGGCTCAAGCCCCTCAAGGGCCGCCCGCAGCGTGAACCCCAGGCCGAGCCCGCCGATCAGCAGCCGTGGGGCAGGGCGGCCGCGGAGGTGCTCGCAGGCCAGTTCCGCCAGCCGCCGCTCCGAATGATGCTGCCGGGTGGACATCAGCGGCACGCCCGCCACGCTGATCTGATAGTCGCCGTCGTGCTCGTGGAGGGTCATCCGGCGGCCATCGTCGGTGGTGGCCTCGGCACGCAGGATCGTGGGTTTCATACGCGAGACGGCCGCGGGGCCTCCTGGGGGATGGCGAGGCTCCCAGCGACCACATCCGTGGGCCGGCGAGCACAGCCCCGTTCTACACCGCGAGCCGGTGCTGGCGGAGCCGATCGGTCGCTGGCCGCGGGCTCAGCGGCTTTCGTTGGCATTTCTCGGCAAAACGTTGAACATAGGCTCCGATCTGTCGCCTGCCGTTGTGGCTCGCCAGCGGCCCTGCTCACCCCGCCTTCCCAACCATTCATGGCTCTGCTCAGTCTTGATGATGTGTCGATCGCCTTCCGAGGCGTGGCGGTGCTCGATGGCGTCACCCGGCAGATCGAGGCCGGCCAACGGATCGGGCTGCTCGGCCGCAACGGGGCGGGCAAGACCACGCTCCTGCGGCTGCTCGCCGGGCAGATCGAGCCCGACTCCGGCTCCTGCGTCGTGGCGTCGGGGGCAACGGTGGCCCTGCTTCAGCAGGACGTGCCGGAGTCGCTCGATGGCTCGGTCCGTGAGATCGTGCGGGCGGCCCTCGCCGGCCGTGTGGCCCAGGGGCTGCTGGAGCCGTGGGACGTCGAGCCGCTGGTCAACCGCACGATCGAGCCGATGGGCCTCGACGGCGACGCCCCGTTTGCCACGCTCTCCGCCGGCCGCAAGCGTCGGGTGCTGCTGGCGCGGGCCCTGGTCGCCGAGCCCGACATGCTGCTGCTCGACGAGCCGACCAACCACCTCGACCTCGAGGCGATCGCCTGGCTGGAGAAGTTTCTCGCCGGCTGGCGGGGCACGCTGCTCTTTATCACCCACGACCGCAGCTTCCTGCGGCGGCTCGCCAGCCGCATCTGGGAACTCGACCGCGGCCGGCTCTACGACTGGTCGTGCGACTACGACACCTTTCTTGTGCGGAAGGCCGAGCTGCTCGAGGCCGAAGACAAGCAGAATGCCCTCTTCGACAAGAAGCTCGCCGAGGAGGAGGCCTGGATCCGCAAGGGAATTAAGGCCCGCCGCACCCGCAACGAAGGCCGCGTGCGGGCGCTCAAGGCGATGCGGCAGGAGCGGAGCGAGCGGCGGAGCGTTGAGGGCAAGGCCGAGATCACCATTCAGGAGGCCGGCCGCAGCGGCACGCTCGTCTGCGAGGCCAAGAAGATCGCCTTTGCCTACGACGGCCGCGATATCGTGGCCGACTTTTCCACGACGATTCTCCGCGGCGACCGGGTGGGCATCGTGGGCCCCAACGGCGCGGGCAAGACCACGCTGCTGAAGCTCCTGCTGGGGCAGCTCACGCCGCAGCAGGGCACGATCCGCACCGGCACCAATCTGAAAATCGCGTTTTTCGATCAGCTCCGCGACCAGCTCGATCCCGAGCGGCCGATCCTCGATCAGATCAACGAAGGCAGCGACTTCGTAGAGATCGACGGCAAGAAGCGGCATGTGATCGGCTATCTGCAGGACTTCCTCTTCACGCCCGACCGGCTGCGGCTGCCGGTGAAGGTGCTCTCCGGCGGTGAACGCCACCGGCTGCTGCTGGCCAAACTGTTCACGCA
>CALCGM010000746.1 GCA_937900985.1 uncultured Planctomycetaceae bacterium
GTTCCGCTCGTCGCTCGCGTGCTCTTTCCCGGTTCCACCGGACGGCTGTCGCGATCGGCTGGCAGCCTCCTCGCCAGGCCGCCGGCCACGCGGCTGGCCATCGAACACAGCAGCGACGCGAGACTGCCCGATGGCACGCAGGCTGGCTACAACGTCTCTGAGATGACGGCCATCGTGCGACGTCTCCTCGAAGACATCGGTTTTGTCAGCGGCTTCGCCCGGCTGGTGGCCGTGATCGGTCACGGCTCGTCGTCACGCAACAATCCCCATGAGAGCGCCTACAACTGCGGTGCCTGCGGCGGCGGTCGAGGGGGGCCCAACGGCCGCGTGTGGGCCGCCATGGCCAACGACGGCCGCGTGCGGAAAGCACTCGCTGATCAGGGGATCCTGATTCCCCCGGAGACCTGGTTTCTCGGCGGGGCCGTCGACACCTGCGGCAACACGATCGAATGGTTCGACACCGATTGCATTCCTGAGACCCATGCCGCCGACGTGCGTCAGCTGACCGCCGACTACGACGCGGCGCTCGCTGCCGACGCCTTGGAGCGGTGCCGCCGGTTTGAGACGGCTGCTGGGTTTGGCGACCCCCGCGATGCCCGTCGGCACGTTCAAGCCCGGGCCGACGATCTCGCGGAGGTCAGGCCAGAACTGGGCCACGCCGCGAATGCTGCCTGCCTCATCGGCCGCCGCAGCCGCTCGCGTGGGCTGTTTCTTGATCGCCGTGCCTTCCTCGTCTCCTACGATCCCACGGCCGATGCCTCAGCCGAGGTGCTCACGCGGACGCTCGCAGCAGTCGTGCCGGTCTGTGCGGGCATCAATCTCGAATACTGGTTTTCAACCGTTGACGGGGATCGCTACGGCTGCGGCACGAAACTGCCGCACAACATCACGGGCCTGCTCGGGGTGATGGACGGGCATGCCAGCGATCTGCGGACCGGCCTCCCGCGGCAGATGGTCGAGCTGCATGAGCCGCTGCGGCTGATGGTCGTCGTGGACGGAGAGCCTGAGGTGGTACGGGCGGCTCTTGAAGCTCTGCCGGCGGTCAAGCAGCTCGTCGACAACGAGTGGATTCAGCTCGCCGCGTGGGATCAACACGGCGACGTCTGGCACGTTCGCGACGGAACGTTTCAGCAGCATCATCCCGGGGTGAGCCGGCTCCCCAAAGTGGATCAGTCGGTCGACTGGTTTGCCGGCCGCACGGGCCAGCTTGCCCCTGCCGTTGTCTTGGCCGGGCAGCTTGACGACGAGGGAGGACTGTCATGGTGAGCCAGCTCTCGCTCTCAACTCTGTTGGTCGGCTCTCAGGTGCTGCTGCCTGCCGTCGCGCTCGTGGCCGTTGGCCTGCCGGCACTTGTCGGCCGACCGCTGGCAGAGCGTGTCACCACGCGGCTGGTCGGTGCCGGATTCGCCACGGCGTTCCTGGCTGCGGTGGCCACCTTCGTGTTGCTCGCCGTGCGGTCGTTTGCCCCTGAGGTGGTGCACCTCGGGCAGATGTTTGGCGTTGGCCATCACGAAGCGACGATCGAACTCGTCGCCGATGGGCTTTCGATTCCCTATGTCTGCTTCTCCACCGCGCTGTGCTGGATCGTCAACGTCTTTGCCAGCCGCTACCTCCATCGGGAGCCGGGGTTTACCAGGTTTTTCGTGCTGCTGGCCCTGTTCGGCATGGGGATGAACATGATGGTGCTCGCAGGCAGCATCGATGTCTTGTTTGCCGGGTGGGAGTTTGTGGGCATCTCCTCGGCGCTCTTGATCGGCTTCTTTCACGAACGACGCAATGCCGTGGATGCCGCCGTGCGGGCCTTTGTCACGTATCGCATCTGCGACATGGGCCTTCTGGCAGCGAGTGTGGTTCTGCACGCGGCGGTGGGGTCTGGTGATTTCTCTCGCATGTTCTCCGGAGGCTGGCCTGGTGCCGTCTCCATGCTGACGGGGCCGACGCCGCTGATCGTGTCGCTCTTGATCGTGCTGGCAGCCCTGGGGAAGTCGGCGCAGGTGCCGTTTTCAGGCTGGCTTCCGCAGGCCATGGAGGGGCCGACCCCGTCGAGCGCGATCTTCTATGGAGCGCTCTCGATTCATGCCGGGGCCTATCTGCTCATGCGGTGTCAGCCGCTGCTCGACGCCGCGCCGGCTGCCGGCTGGCTGCTGGTGGCGATCGGCCTGGGCACGGCGGTGCATGCGGTGGTGGTTGGCTGGGTGCAGACCGACATCAAGAGCATGCTGGCGTATGCCTCGATGACCCAGGCGGGGCTGATCCTGGCTGAAATTGGCTTCGGGTTTCGTGTGCTGCCGCTGGTGCATGTCGTCAGTCATGCGATTCTTCGCAGCCTGCAGATCCTGCGGTCGCCATCGGCGCTGCGGGATCGCGATGAGCTGGCGACGGCCCTGGGTGGGCATCCCGGCGGCGGGCGGCGGTCGCTGCCAGGATGGCTGACACGGCGGCTCTATGGGGTGGCCCTCGCACGGGGCTTCGAAGACTCGGTCGTGCAGCGGATGGTGACCGGCCCAGTGGTGGCGGCGCTGGAGGCGGCCCGCGATGCCGAAGCACGCTGGGTGGCGATGCTTGCCAGGGTGGGCGAGGGATCCAGGCCAAACGCTCGCGACCGTGAAGGAGGCCTGCGATGAACGAGACGATCCCCTTCGCCGCGGCAGGAGTCTGCGTGGCTGCCCCGCTGCTGGCCGCCGGAGCGATGCTGGTGCCGGGGGGCGGGCGAAACCCACGGGTGCATGCCGTGGTGGGGCTCGCGATGAGTGTGATCGCTGCGATGGTGCTCGCCGGCTGGCAGCAGCGTGTGTCTGACGGCCCGCTCGCCTGGGGGCCAGCGGTCGCCGGCGGGCGAGTGGTGGTGGTCGACGGGCTGACCGCCATCCTGCTGCCGTATGTCGCCATCGTTGGACTGGCCGTTGCGGTGGCGGCTCCACGTCGCGTGCTGGATGGTCCTGTCGCTGCACGGATGCTTGTCAGTCTCGCGGCCACGATGGCGCTGATGCTCACCGCGCATCCGGTGGTGCTGGTGGTGCTCTGGACCGTGACCGCGATCCCCACATGGATCGCCACGCGTTCTGTCCCTGGAGGCCGGCCCGTGGCGCGGGTCTATGCCCTGGCAATGATCCTCTCCACCGCCTGCATTGCGGCCGGCACGACGCTGATGGTGATCGATCCGCCGTGGCTGCTTGACCGGGGCGGGACTGGTGTGGCCGGAGGATGGCTCGTGGCCGTGGCGGTGATGATCCGCAAGGGGATCGTGCCCTTTCACTCCTGGTATCCGGCGCTCTTCTCGGCGGCACCGTTTTCCGCCGCGCTGACGGCCACGATGCCGCAGGTCGCCAGCTACACGGCCATCCGACTGCTTGTGGGTCATGCCGATGGCGTGGCCCCGGAGCTTGTGGTGCTGTCGCAGGCCGCCTTCGTGACCGCGGCCTACGGGGCATCGCTTGCGCTCGTGCAGCGCGACGTGCGGGGGCTGGTGGGGACGCTGGCGATGAGCCAGTCGGCGCTGGTGCTCGCAGGCCTGGCGGGCACGCTTCCCATGGAGCTCTGCGGGGCGCTGGCGATCTGGATCTCCAGTGGCTTGGCCCTGACCGGGATCGGACTGGTGGCCTGGTCGCTTGAGAGCCGCGGTGGCATCGTCCGGCTGGAGGAGTTTGGTGGCCGGTTTGGCAGTGCCCCCGGCCTGGCGGCGTTTTTCTTGCTCTTCGGTCTGGCAAGCCTTGGCCTGCCCGGCACGTTTTCGTTCGTGGCGGACGATCTGATCGTGGCCGGTAGCCTGAGCGACAACCTGCATGCCGGCATGCTGGTGATTCTTGCCACGGCGTCGGCCGGCATCGCGGTGATGCGAGGCTGGTTTCGGATCTTTGGAGGCCAGGCGAAGAGCCATGGGCCACGACAGCCAATCCTCCTGCGGGAGCAGGTCGCCTTCCTCGGCCTGCTGACGATTCTCTTCGGGCTCGGGCTCAGCCCTGGCCCGGCGGTGAGCGCTCTCGAGCGTGTCGCCACCGATCTGCTTGCCATGTCGCACCTGTCGTCGACCGTGACACCACCTGGAGACCATCCATGAGCCCACACGCAGCAGCCCCGCCGGCCGATGCCTTGGGGGATTCTCCCCGCGGCGACGCCGCGGGCTTTGTCCGCTTCCTCGTCCCGGACGCCACCGCGGGCTTTCTCGTGTTTCTCATTGCCCTGCCGCTCTGCCTGGGGATCGCGATCGCTAGCGGGTTTCCTCCGGTGGCGGGTGTGTTCACCGCCGTGATTGGCGCCGTGGTGACGTCGCTGATCTCAAACTCGGAGATGACCATCAAGGGGCCAGCGGCTGGCCTGATTGTGATCGTCCTGGCCGCGATGCACTCCTTCGGCTTTACCGCGGGCACCGACCCCCTGGCCGACCAGCAGGCCTACCGGATGACGCTCGCCGTGGGGTGTGTGGCCGGACTCGTGCAGCTCGTCTTGGGCCTGCTGCGGGTTGGCGGCTTTGGGGACTTCTTTCCCAAGGCCGTGGTCCACGGCATGCTCGCGGCGATCGGCCTGACCATTCTGCTCAAGCAGCTTCCGGTGGTCTTTGGTGAGCCTCCGGGGGGCGAGCCTCTTGAGGTGCTTCAGCATCTGCCGGCCAAGATTCTCGAGCTCAATCCGCAGATCACCGTGATCGGTCTGGTGAGCCTGGCGATCCTGTTTCTGTTTCCGCTCGTCCGCAGCCGGCTGAGGCCGACCTGGCTGCGGTTTGTGCCGCCGCAGCTTCTCGTGCTGGCGGTCGCGGTGCCGTTGGGAGGTTGGTTTGACCTCTCGCATGAGCACACCTACAGCTTCCTCGGCCACGACTACCTGGTCGGCGAGTCCTATCTCGTGCCGGTTCCTGGAAGCCTTGCCGCGGCGGTCACGTTTCCAGACTTCTCG
>CALCGM010000747.1 GCA_937900985.1 uncultured Planctomycetaceae bacterium
GGAGGCGGATTGAACGGGACGGGTCTTCGGGTGCCGGAGGCACCTCGGCAAAGCCGAGGCCGCTTTGCGGCCCGAGGACCCGTCCCGCTTGCATGCGTATTCGCTTTGCGGCCCGAGGACCCGTCCCGTTCCCCAGGATGGCTTCGCTGCTGTGAGACGAGACGGCCTGTCCGCCGCCTTCGGCGGCGGCCGGCGGCCGGGGCGGGAGGCAGCGCAGCCTGAGGTTTAGCGGCCGACGGGGGCTGTGGCGGAGGCGGGAACGACGCCGCTGGCTGAGCCGCTTGAGGCGGATGACCGCGGGGCGATGCGGCTGCCGGCCCTCGGGGTGGCCAGCTCCTGGGCTTCCTGCCGGGCTGCGGCTGGGAGGGCTCCGGGGATGCTTGAGCGGCCGGCGGGAGACTGGCTGGTGCCGGCGACGAAGTTGTCGATCGCCGAGCCCTGGCGAAGCCGCGTGAAATACTCGGCCATCGCGATCCGCTGCTTCTTGTCTTGGATATCCCGCTCGAGCTCGCTGCGGACGTCCTTGAACTCAACGTCGACCGGCTCGGTGAAGCCTTCGCCGAAGAGCACGAGGAAGCGGTCGGCCACCTGCACGACACCGGAGAGCTCACCCTGCGAGAGAGAAAACGCCTCCCGTTCGAGGGCGGGCTGGCCGCCATACCGCTGGATCGGCGGCACCTCGCCCCGCAGTGCCTGCGTGGCCTGGTCGACCGAATACCGCTCGGCGAGATCGCCGAAGAACTCGGACGTGGGATTCTGGCGGGCCAGCTGCCAGACCTCCTGGGCTCGCTTCTGCGTCTCGAGCACGATCATCCGGCAGCGAGCCCGTGGGCCGAACGTGGCCTGGAAGGCCTTGTCGAGATCTTCCTGTGTGATGCTGGCAGGGCCAACGAGCTTCTTCAGAGCCACCGTGGGCCGCACGATGTCTTCCAGGTAGTGCTGCATCGGCACTTCCTGCTGCTGGGTGACATGCTCCAGCCAGGCCTGGGTGTCGGGCGTCCCGTCGTCCTTGAGAAAGCCCAGGGTCATCGCGCCGTAGGCAATCTCCTGATCGATGTCGGCCTGCGTGATCGTCAGCCGCTGCTGGCTGAGGGCCTGATCGATGAGCGCGCGGGTGATGAGGATTTCCGTCACTTCCAGGCCGTGCCGCTCCAGGCAGGTCTCCGCCAGGGCGTCGCTGCTGATGGCGGTGCCGTTGACGAGGGCCGCCACACCCGGGCGGCTCGCCTGCAGCTGCGGGTTGCCGAGCAGTTTTTCAACCTGTGAGGCCTGCTGGAGGCTGCGGAAAACCTCCCCTGAGGCCTGGCGGCTCTTCTGGTCGCGAATCACCGAGGAGATCTGGTCGCGGACTTCCGCCATCTGCACGTCGGCTGCGGGAAGCTGGCCCTCGCACTTGATGATGATGAACTGATCCGCCACGCGGACCACCGGTGAAATCTGGCCTTGGCTGAGGCTGAAGGCGGCCGCTTCAAACTCCGGCACACCGGTGTGGCGACGGATCGGCTGCACCCAGCCGTTGGCACTGGCACTGGTCACATCGACGGAGTGTTGGCGGGCAAGACCGCCGAAGTCGTCTGGAGCGGCAATCGCAAGCGCCAAAACCTTTTCGGCATCCTGCTGTGTGCGGGAGACGATGATCCGAGCCTTCACGGCTGGGCCAAACTGCCGCTCGAACTCCTGCCGCACCTCCTCGTCGGTGGGCTCACTCTGCGAGTGGGCCAGCTGACGCAGGGCCAGCATCGGCCAGACGATCTCGGTCCGATACTGCGATTCCGCGATGCCCCGTTCGCGGCCGATCAGCTCAATCCACTGATCCTTGGGCACCTGAAACCGTGCGGCCATCGTCTCGATTTCGGCGTCGACGTGGGCCGGCGTGACCACAATTCCGGTCTTCTGGCAGGCCTGCTCGATGATGCGATGGTTGATCAGGGTTTCCAGCACGGAATCGCCATGCCGGGCGATGCACTCCGCGATCAGCTGCTCCCGCGGAATCTCGGCTCCGTTGACGAGCGCGGCGGTAGACGGAATGGCGTCCTTGCTGGGAGCGGCGGCAGGAGCCGGTGTGCTCGCAGGGGCGGCATCGGCGTCGACGCTCGTCACATGCCGCCAGGCGAGGCCGCAGCCAACAACGACCAGGGTCGCAGCCACCTCGCGAAAGGGTGGCCGCACAAGCCGCTGAAACCAACGTGTGCGGGGTGAGGCCCCCTGCGGCGATGGGTGAACGGTCTGGTCCGACGAGTGAACGGTGGTCTGCATCGCATGCCCTCCTTGGCCGGTCTCGCGCGTCGTGGCCTCCCTGCCACACGTCCTCCCATGACGGCCGGATCTCGGGACAGT
>CALCGM010000748.1 GCA_937900985.1 uncultured Planctomycetaceae bacterium
ACCTGCTCACGCTGCACGCCGCAGGCCACAACGGGTGCTGCTGGATCTCACCAGCAGCCCACCCTCCTGGCAGATCCTCGCCCCCTGAAGCCTGCGGAGTGGGCTGCCCGCCGCGATCACTCGGCAGGCTCCGGCACTTGGAATCGGGAGCAGCAGCAGAAGATGAACGTTCTGAGATTCCGCGTGCCGATGTGTGACAGCGTCCAAAAGGTCTACGACGTCAGCGCGTGGGCGATCCGGTCGCGGTCTGCTGCGGTCAGCCGGAGGCCAGCCGCCACAGCGATGTCGGCATACTGCCCTGGCTTCCGTGCACCCACGATGGCGGCGGTCACGGCTGGATGTGCAAGCACCCAGGCAATCGCCACAGCCGCCGGCGTGGCCCCGTGGCCGGCCCCCACTTCGCGAAGCACCTCCGCCACGGCCACGCCATGCGCAAACGCCGGATCCTGAAAGAGGGGATTCTTGTGCTTTCGCCAGTCGTCTTCGGGAAGTGCCTCCCGCCGCTCCTTGGTCCACGTGCCGGTGAGCAGGCCAGACGCCATCGGCGAATAGGCGATCACGCCAATGCCATGCTCGCGGGCGTAGGGCAGAATCTCAGCCTCCACCTCGCGTCTGAGCATGGAATACGGGGGCTGCAGTGACGTGATCGGTGCGATCGCGGCGGCCCGCTTCATCTGCGACACGCTGAAGTTGGAAACGCCGATCCAGCGAACCTTTCCCTCCTGCTGCAGCCGGGCAAGCTCCGTCCAGCCCTCCTCAACATCCTCGTCTGGCTCTGGCCAGTGCACCTGGTAGAGGTCGATCGTGTCGACGCCGAGCCGCCGCAGGCTCGCCTCACACTCCTCCCGAATGCTCGCGGCCTTGAGCCGCTTGCCGATGGCTCGCGTCTCATCCCACACCCGCCCACACTTGGTAAAGATCAAGGGCCGGCTCGCGCGGCCAGCGAGCGCCTTGCCGACCACCTCTTCAGAATGGCCCAGGCCATACACAGGCGCGGTGTCGATCCAGTTGACGCCGAGGTCGAGGGCCTCGTGGATCGCCGCCACGCTCTCGGTGTCGTCTTGCGGCCCCCAGGCAAACGACCAGTCGCCTCCGCCGATGGCCCAGGCCCCAAAGCCGACGGGAGTGATCTGAAGGTCTGAGTTGCCAAGCTGGCTGGTCTGCATGGGCGGCTCCCACCGAAAAGAATGCGTCGTTGAAAAAGCAGCGTTGATTCGCCACCGGCGATGTGGGCCAACAGAATAGCAGGAGCCGCCCCCTGTTCGCTGGCAACGCAGCGGGCCTCCATTCCGCAGGACACGACCATGACCACAAAAACCGCAGCCGACTGGTATGCCGAGTATGGGGCCTACCACCAAAACCCAACCAACAAGCTGATCCACTGGCTCTGCATCCCAGCGATCATGACCGCCCTGGTGGGGCTGCTCTGGTCGCTGCCGGTGCCCTGGGGAGCCGCCGTTCCGTGGCTCAACTGGGCGATGGTGGTGGCGGGCCTGAGCCTGCTGTTCTATGTCCGGCTGTCTGTGCCCCTGGCGATCGGCATGGCCGCCTGGCTCGCCGTCACGATGGCGGTGGTCCGCTGGGTTGACCAGGCAACACCTCAGCCGGTCTGGATCCCTGCGGCGGTGCTGTTTGTCGTCGCCTGGATCGGACAGTTTTATGGACACGCAATCGAGGGAAAGAAGCCGGCCTTCTTCAAGGACCTGCAGTTTCTCCTGATCGGCCCCGCCTGGCTGCTCGACGCTGCAGCTCAGGCGTTTCGCACGCCCAGCCGGTAGCGGCTACTCCCCCGGGCGATACTCCCGTTCCAGGTTGGCACGGATCTCCGCCTCATCCATCCAGACCGGCTTGAGCTCCATCCGGGCAAACAGCGGCGACTGGTCGGCATAGTGCGGCGACTCCGGTACGGTCGCGGCGGCGCCATACTGGTGGATGCTCTCGGAGCGGAGCGTGCCATCGCTTTCCCAGCGGGGAATCAGGATGTAGCAGTCGCCCCCCTTCCCCGGCAGGTCACCATCTTCAAAGCCGAACAGCGTGCCATCACGGATGAACATGCAGTAGATCGCCCGCAGGGCATCGGGGCCACCGCTGAGCCCCAGATCGAGGTCGCCGCGTTCCAGCCGGCAGACCTCATCCCAGCGAGGGTCGAGCCGGCCGTGGTGCTCTTCGAGCACCGGCCCCCAGGTCCGGATGTTGTCGAGCATCGCCTCCACGCTTCCGGATGAGGCTCCGCCGTCGGGATTGGGGCGGGTTGCCAAGAGCGCGAGCGCCGCTGAGCGGTTGTCGCCGAGCGTTCCGTAGTCCCAGCGGCCAATCACCTCGATCGCCCGCTGCACAATCGGCTCATCGGGAAGATCCGCGGCCAGCAGCTCCTGCACCTTGCGGGCCACTTCCGAGTCGTCGGCATAGGCGTGGTCGTTCTTGTAGGCGAGAAACTCTTCCTCGGTGATCTCCTCATCGCTCCCGAAGAGTTGACGGGCCCGCAAGGCCCGGTTCGTCATATGGGTTTCGATGCCGAAGGTGGGCGGGAAATCTTCTGGGCTGGGGTTTTCATCGGGCCCCGTGCACTCAAACGGCGTGTTGTTGCAGTTGTAGAGAAAGCCACACTCCGGATTGACCACCTTCGGCAGCGTGTCGAAGGGCTCGTAGTCGGTCCAGAGGGTTTCCGAGGTATCGCCGGGCAGCAGTTTCTTCCAGTCGTAGCCTGGGTGCCGCTTCGGCATGCGAGCGTTGTAGAAGTAGCCGATCGTGCCCGTCGCATCGGCGTAGGCGATGTTGAAGCTGGCGAAGCCCTGCATTCTCACCGCGTCGAGCCACTCGTCGTAGCTTGTAGCCTTGCCCATGCGATACCACTGCTCAACCTGCCTGATGTCGCCGAGCCCGGCATACCGCACCGCATAGACGCCATGATCGGTGCGGATAGCCGGCCCATACGCGCACCAGAGCGTCTCCCTGTTGAAGGTCCATGAAATCGGCCCCCAGAGTTTGACGTTGATCTTGGCAGTGCCGACCTCGAAGTCCCGCCACTGGCCGTCCAGGCGATACTGGTTTGCATTGTCGGGATTGATGTCGAGCACATAGATGTCAACCAGGTCGGGCTTGTTGACCGTGTGTGCCCAGCCGAGATGCCGGTTGTGGCCGTGAAGAATCACGGGAGCCCCGGGAAAGGTGCCGCCCACCACATCCCAGCCCTCGTCGCTGACGAGGTGTGCTTCATACCAGGCCACCACGCCATCCCAGGGCTGGTGCGAGTTGATGTTGAGCATCGTGCTGCCATCGGCCGATCGCTTGGGGCTCACCGCAAAGGTGTTGGAGCCCACAGGCATGTCGGCCGTCAGCCACCGCCGCGTGGCAGCCAGCCCCTCCACCGCGTCACCGACCATCGTCGTCTGGCCGGTGGAGTCGCCGGCGGCCTCGTCGTTTCGCTGTGACACCTCACCGGGCCGCGAGGAGCCCATCAGCGACTTCACGGCATTGTCGACGCCGAAGAAAAAAGGCGACTTGAAGTAGAAGCCGGCCACGATGTCGTGGGCGGTGTAGGGCAGCACGCCAGCGGCCACCTTGTCGGGATGCAGTGCTGCCCAGTGGTTGACGCCGTCGGCGTAGCCCTGACAGACCGCCCGTACCTCGGGGCTGAGCTGCGTTTCAAACTCCTTCTCGACCGTCTCCCGCACCCGCAGCAGCTGCACGATGTAGTCGATCGGCGCGGCCTCCTGCCCAACCTTCGCCGCCGAGGTTCCCCGCGACTGCAGGAGCGCTTCTTCGATCGTTGCATAGTCGTCTTCGGCATGGGCGAAGCCCAGCCCGTAGGCGGTTGCCGCATCGGTCTTCCCAAACACATGCGGCACGCCCCAGCGATCCCGCAGAATCCGCACGTCGTAGGTGCCCGGCTTGGGAACAAACGCGGAGCCGTCGACCGCCGGTCGGGCAAAGGCCACAAGCCCAGCGACCACCGCACCAGCAGCCACCGCCAGCCATGCTCGTCGTTTCATTCGCCCCTCGCCTCGTGTGGATCGGATGGAAAAAATGCCTACCAGCGGATCGCAGCGGGGTCAGGCAGCCCCGGCTCGCTCCGGCACGCTCCGCCCCGTTCGAATCGAACGCTGGAGGAGATCTTCGAGCTCCCTCGCCTTGTCGCCCTGTTCACGATACAGATTTCGCTGCTCCCCCGGATCGGATTCGAGATCGTAGAGCTGCCCCGCAGCGTCGGCAGCAGCATCGTCGACCGCATAGGGCTGGAGCACGGGGCTCTTTTGATAGTTGTTGCCGCCCGACCCGACGTGGGCGAGGAGTTTCCAGCGGCCCTGCCGGATCGCCAGGAAGCGATCGCCGCCGAAGCCTTGGTGGAGCAGGTAGTCGTGCACAGGCTCCTGCTGCGTGCCCTGCCACACCCTCAGCAGGCTCACGCTGTCTTCGGCCGCATCATTCGGCAGCGCGACGCCGACAACATCGGCGAAGGTCGCCATCAGGTCGGTCAGGCAGACCGGCTCGCTGCTGCTGGAGCCTGGCGGCACATGCCCGGGCCAGCGGACGATCATCGGCACCCGGTGGCCGCCTTCCCAGTTGTCGCGTTTCATGCCTCGCCACGGACGCGCTGGATCGTGTCCATGGTCCTCGCGCATGTGCACAACGCTTGTCACCTCCGGACCGTTGTCGCTGGTCACCACCACGATGGTGTTTTCTGCCAGCCCGGTTTCCTCGAGCGTGTGCAGCAGTTGCCCCACAATCCAGTCGAACTCGACGATGAAGTCGCCGTGCGGCCCACTCCCGCTTGAGCCCTGAAACTGGCTCGCTGGAAATGAGGGCAGGTGCACAGCCTGAGTCGCATGAAACAGGAAGAATGGCTGGTGGGGATCCGTCGAGGCGTGCTCTCGCAGAAATGCCTGGCTCTTCTGCAGAAAGGTGAGGTCGACCTCCTCGAGATCAAAGTCATCCGCCACCATTCCCGGACGGTTGTCGTGGGCATAGGGGTGCTTCGGAAGCGGCCCACGATCGAGCTGTTTCGTGGGCGGCGTGCGAATGCGGTCGCCGTCGAGAAACGCATACAGCCAGTCGGTGGTGGGGCAGCAGGCGGTGCCGAAAAATGAATCGAAGCCCACATCGAGGGGCCCGCCGTCCACCCGTCGGCTGAAGTCGATCCGCCGCACCGCCTCAAGGCCGTCTTCGTTGATCGGCTGGCCATCGGAATCAAAAAATGTCATGCCGATATGCCACTTTCCCACGCATGCCGTGCGGTAGCCCTGCTCCCGCAGCATCTCCGGGAGCGTGAGGCGATCCGCCGCGATCAACGAAGGCCCTCCCGCCCCGGTAAACACCCGGCCTCCGCGCGGAATGCGAAATGCCATCTGGCCGGTCATCAGGCTGTAGCGGGTGGGCGTGCAGACCGTTGCAGGGCTGTGGGCGTCGGTCAGCCGCATCCCTTGGCCCGCCAGGGCATCCACGTTGGGCGTTGGGATCGTTGACGTGGCGTTGAAGCAGCCGAGGTCGCCGTAGCCGAGGTCGTCGGCCAGGATCACGAGCACGTTTGGCTGCTCGGCCGCACCGGCTCCAGCTGCCCAGCACACCATCATCGCAGCCGCGGTGAGCAGCCGTTGTCGAGCACGCATGGCGAGCCTTACTCCTTTTCCGGCGGCAGGAGCCGGATTGCACGAATGTCGATCAGGGCCGACCGCGGCGCTTCCACGGCCGTGACCGTGATCTGCTGCCTGCCACCAAAAACATCGAGTGTGCCAGCCCGCCAGGTCTGGTAGGTGTCCCACGATCCTGTGCCGGGCACCCGCGCCGTCAGCATCCGGGTGCCGGTGGAGAAGCGGATCACGCCCCCAGCGGTTGAGTCGTCGCAGGCGAAGTCCACCTCCACGATCCAGTCGCCGCTGCGAGGCATGTCAACGGTCCAGCTGGCATAGTCGGCGGTGCTGCTCCACCAGCCGAGGTTGCCGTAGTGCGGCTCAAAGATCAGGCTCGGCCCATAGATCTCAGCCGCTGAGGCCGGCAACACGACCGACCCGTCTGCGGCCGCCCGCACCACCACCGGCTCGTTGCCCGGAAACCGCTTCCAGGCAGCCCCTGCCGACTGCACAAACGCGATCACATCCGCCAAAGCCTGGGGGCTGAGATCCAGCTCGAGCCCCTCAGGCATCAGCGACCGCTGCGAACAGACAAGGCTCTCAATCTCCGCACGCGGCACGGCAACGTCCGTTCCCTCTGTCGTCACCAGCGTGATGCCGGCGCCTGTTTCCTCCGCGAGCAGCCCCGCCTGAATCCTGCCGGAGGTCGTCAGCAGGGTGTAGGAGAGATACTTTGCCTCGACAGCCCGATTGGGGTCGAGAATCGCGGCCAGAAGCGACGCCGCTGAGCGGTCGGTCAGCGCTGCCAGGTCGGGGCCCACGCCGCGGCCCAGATCGCCCAGCCGATGGCAGGCGCTGCACCGCTTCTCAAAAACCGCCCTGCCAGCAGCAGCCTCCCCTGCCAGCCCCGCGATCTCCGCCTGCCACCGCTGCACCAGCTCGTGGCGGCCGCTGGTGGCCGCCGGCTCAAGCACCGCAGCGGCTCGCGCGGCAATCTCGTCACGGGGATAGGCGACGAGGCGGTTGCGGTGGCTGGCATCGAGATCGGCAGGCGTGAGCCGGCCGTCGGCAAGCCGATCCACCAGCTGCGACGCCCCCTTCGGCCTCGCTAGCAGCCCGTCAAAGAAGTGACGCCGCACCGCCGGCCCAAGGCTCGGCAGCCGCTGAAACACCTGATCGAGCACCGACGCATTGCCCCGGGTCGCCACCACCCCGAGATAGGCCTGCTGCACGGCAGGCTCCACCTGAGCCGCAAGGAGCTGGTCGAGCAGTTCGTCTCCGGCAAACGACTCCCCCGCCGCATCGAGCAGCTCCATCGCCGCCACGCGGCGGGCTGCCTCGGCATCAACGCTGCGGAGAATCTGCCAGGCCGCCGCCACGGCCGCCTGGGCCGCGGCAGCCACCGGCTCCGCCCCCGCTCCTCCCCGCACGACAGCAGCGGCGAGAGCGAGCCGCTCGGCTGTCGCCTCGGCTGTCGTGTCTGCCAGAAGCTCCGCCCGCTGCGTTGTCAGGCCCTCCGCCCGGCCCATCGCGGCAGCCTGGGTGAGCAGCTGCCCCACCAGCGGCAGGGCGTCGTCGCCGGCTGAGGCGGTTGCCTCGCACACGGCCGCCACGACACCCTCCACGTTTGCTGGTGTCAGCGACGTCATCCCTGCAGCGCGAAGGTCCGCAGACGCCGTCGACGCCACGAGCGCCTCGGCAAGCTCCGCCGCCGCAACCGCTGCCGGCACCTCGCCCAGGCTCAGGAGCAGCTGCAGCCGAACCGCGGGCTCCCGGTCGTGGGCGAGGGCTGCCACCTGCGCCAGCACGGCCCGGTCTCCGCGGGCAAGCGCCGGCTCAGCAGACCGAATCGCCGCCCGCCGCAGCGTGGCATCCTCGCTCGCCACCGCCACCGCGATCGCCTGCTCGAGCTCGGCAAGCGGCGCACCGGCCGCCAGCGCCGCAAGCGTCGCGAGCGGCTGCACGCCTGTGCCGCTGCCGGCTCCCACGAGCCGGGCAACTTCTGCAAGAAGCTCGGGGCGGGCACACACCTCCTCGCGGCGATGCAGCAGAATCCGCTGGGCGAGATCCCGCCACCAGCCGTTGGGGCTCTGCAGCCGCGCGACGAGGTCGGTGAGCGGAATCGCGTCCCACGGCTGTTGGAAAAAGGCACCCATCGCCGGCGGTGCCGCCTCGCAGCAGCCCTCGTCTGGCACCACGCGATAGATGCGGCCCCGATCGCTGCCGGCGGCGAGGTCCATCTTTCGCTGATACTCCGCAGGGATCCATTCCGGATGCTCGATCACGCTGCGGTACATGTCGGCCACCCACACCGCCCCGTCCGGCCCGGTTCGCAGCATGGTGGGCCGAAACCAGTTGTCGCTCGACGCGAGAAACTCGCGGTCGTGCTCGTCTGCCGCCCGCTCCCCGACAAACCCCAGCCCATCCTCGCTGCGACGGATCACCAGCCGCGACACCAGGTTGTGCACCGGCTCTGCAATGAAGGCGTTGCCAGCAAAGCCCTCCCCCAGCCGGCGGTCGCGGTAGATAATTGTGCCGCAGGCCGAGGTGAAGCGGTTGGCCATATGGAAATCGTTAAACCGGGCGAGCGTGGCGCTCACAGGAAACACCGGAGCCGCCCCGGGCACGGCCGCCACCTGCCGAATCGCCGACAGCCCACCCGCATGCGGGTTCCGCCGGAGATACCGCTCCTCCAGCGCATACTGCCAGATCGGATTGGAGTTGTTGTTGCCAAACCAGGTGCCAGCGTCGTTGCGGTTGCGGCCAAACTGCGAGCTGCCGGCCACCAGCTCAAGGCGTGCCGTTGACGGATCGTAGCGGAGGTCGCGGCCCCGCAGGCTCACGGCCGCAGAGGGCTCGCGGCGGGTGCCGCCGGGCACGAAGCCGGTCGCCCGCACCTCGCCGCTGGAGTCGCCATTGGCCAGGTAGAGCCAGCCATCGAGGCCCATCCGCAAGCCGTTGACTCGATGCTGCTGATTGCCCTCCGAAAAGCCACTGAGCACCGGCTCGCAGAGATCAGCAACGCCATCGCCATCGGTGTCTTCGGCGTAGACGACGTCGGGAGCCATCGCCACGACCGCACCGCCCCGCCAGCACTGGATGCCCGTGGGATAGGGAAGGTCGTCGAGAAAGGTGACGGCTTCGTCGTAGACGCCATCACGATCACGATCGCTGAGCCGCCGCACCCGCCCGCGGCGTCCCTCGGCTGCCACGGGATAGTCGCTCATCTCGACCACATAGAGCCGGCCCTGCTCATCCCAGTCGAAGGCCACCGGATCGCGAATCAGCGGCTCCGCCGCAGCGAGCACCACCTGCATGCCCGGCCGCGGCACCATGGAGTCGACCGCCGCCGCCGGCTCCCGTGGTCCGGGGAAGGTTTCCTGCAGCGCGGCGGAGTAAAAGCTGTGCGGCAGCTGCTTCTGCACCGCGTCGCAGATCAGGTCTTCCGTTTCCGGGGCAAGCCGCGTGGGCTGGCGGTAGTAGAGCATCGAGCTGTCGACCTCATATCCGCCCTCCCGCAGCAGTCGCGCCGAGGCGATGTAGCAGGGCACATCGTTGGCGTAGGCATTCACCCAGAGGCGATCGCGGTCGAACATGCCATCGAGCCGCCGCTGATAGTCGACCACCACCTCGCCGCCGAGAAAGACCATCGCCAGGTCGCCGCCAAAACACCAGGTCTGCACGGGGTAGCCCGGCACCGTCGTCGGCACAGGCTCGCCGGAATCGATCAGGTCGAGGAAATGCGCCGCCCGCGAGCCAGCCACCCCGCCACCAGCCACAGCAGCCGCCCACTCCTCTCGGCTGGGGAGAGGCCCCAGTGGCAGGTCGATGCGGGCCATCCGGCACCGCACGTCCGGATCCAGCGGCGTCCATGCTGCGGGCTCTGTCAGAAGCCGATTCACCTCGGCGGCGAGCGTGCGGCCGTGGGCCCGGGAAAGCTCGTGGCTGCCGCCGGGCGACGGATTGGCATCTGCCCCACAGCCGATCGCCATCAGCGCCACCGCTCCCGGGTGCCCCGCTTCGAGCATGTCCGCGGCGCAGCCCGCCCAGTCGCCGCTGACCTCGTTGAAGCTGCCAGGCTCGGTGGTGCAGTGGCAGGCGTAGTTGGCCACGAGAGCGATCAACTCGCCCGCTTCGTCGTGCGCTGCCAGCAGCGGCAGGCGGTGGTTAACTATAAGGAGCCCATCAGAAACGGCACGA
>CALCGM010000749.1 GCA_937900985.1 uncultured Planctomycetaceae bacterium
GTCGCATGCGAACCCTCCAGGTCGTGCACCAGGATGACGGTCGCGAGGGCTTCCTCGGTCGCTGACGGGTAGTACCAGATGGCGAGATCCACGCCATCACTGGTGCGGGACGACTCCTGCAGGGGGCCTGTCGCCTCAGGGGCCTGGCCGTAGCTGGTCTGCCCCAGGCAGCAGAGGCAGGAGGCAACCACCATGGCAGCCTGCCAGCATCGGCGGGAGTGTCGTGGCAGGGGCCTGGAGCGAGAGTGTCTGCGCTGCCGTGTCGAGTGGGACGTCATCGGATCGCTGTCCTCCGGCGGAAAACGGGCTCTTTGAAGTGTATCGAGAAGGGAAGGGGGGCTGCCAGAGAAGCCTGCCATGGCCGCCCACAGCGGCGGTGGAGGCTGCGGAACTGCGTTGGAAAGGCCGCGGGGTGCCGATTTTGTTCGTATACTTAGAAGAGAAGGCCAGGCTGACGCGGGCAGGATGGCTGAGGAGCACCAAGCGTGGCGGATTCCAAACCTGAAAACCAGCCCGAGGAATCGGGCGTCGAGTATGCCGTCGACCGGGCCGGGGTGCCGGCGTGGGCCGTCAGTCTGATCGTGCATGTGGCTGTGCTGCTGACGCTCGCCAGCCTGGTGCTTGACCCTCCCGGCAGCGACGAACGCAGGGTGACGGTCATCGATCCCACGCCGCAGGTCGAGGAAGATCCCTACATCCCGCCTGCCGAGATCGTGGTGTCGGATCAGCCCACGCCCGACGCCGGCGCCGCTAGCGACGCGGGAGAGGGCGTGGCCCAGTCGCTTGCCGCGACCGTTTCCGAACTCCCCAGCGTGCCGGTTGAGCCATTGCCCGACCTGACCAGCGACACCGCATTCGAGCCGCTCGAGGCGATCCCCACGGCCGCAGAACTCGACATGTCGATTGTCGTGCCCGGGCAGGTTGGGGTTGGTGTCACGGGGGCCGCCGGGGCGGTGGATCGGCTCACGGGTGAGATTCGCAGCAAACTCGATCAGCGGCCCACGCTTGTCTGCTGGCTGTTTGACCAGTCGCTCAGCCTCGAGTCGCAACGGCGGGAGATTGCCGAGCGACTGCAGACGGTCTTTGAAGAACTCGGTGCCACACGGCAGTCCACAAAGAAGCCGGCGTTGACGAACATGGTGATCGGTTTTGGTGAACGGGTGAGCCTCTTCACCGACTCGCCGACGGGCCAGGCCGAAGATGTGGTCGAGGCAATTCGTTCGATCCCGATCGATGAGTCGGGGGCCGAGTTGACCTTCACGGCGGTGATTGAAGCGGCGAATCGCAGCCGGGTGTTTCGCACCGCGCGGCCACAGAAAAACGTGATGCTGATCGTCTTCACCGACGAGGTGGGCAACGACCAGCAGCGGGTGGATGAGGCGGTGCACACCTGCAGAACGCTCGGCATTCCGGTGTATGTGGTTGGCGTTCCTGCCCCGTTTGGCATGCGGGAGGTGCGGTTCAAGTTTGTCGATCCAGATCCGGAGTATTTTCAGGAGCCTCAGTGGGCCCAGATCGAGCAGGGGCCCGAGAGCTTCTATCCGGAGGTGGTGCATATCCGCTCCGGTCGCTATGCCGACGAGGCCGTCGACTCGGGGTTTGGCCCGTATGCCCTCTCGCGGCTCTGTAGCGAAACCAGCGGCATCTTCTTCTGCGTGCATGCCAATCGCGAGCACAAGGGCCGGCTGAGCGACCGTGAGACGGCGGCCATGTCTGCCAACCTTCGATATTTCTTCGATAGCGACGTGATGCGGGCCTATGCGCCTGCCTACCTTCCCATCAGCGAACTCGATCGGCGGATTGCTGGAAATGCCGCCATCCGATCGCTGGTGGTGGCCGCCCGGGGGACGGAACTGTCGCCAATGGAAGATCCGGTGATGCAGTTTCCCCGCCGCAACGACGGCGATCTCGTGCGGCTCCTCAGCGACGCCCAAAAGGTGGCGGCCAAGATTGAGCCGAAGATCGATGCGGTCTACGCCACGCTGCTGGAGGGGCTGAAAGATCGCGAGAAGCTCACCGAGAAGCGGTGGCAGGCGGGCTACGATCTGGCGGTCGGCCGCGTGATGGCGATGAAGGTTCGCACCGAGGCCTACAACCGCATGCTGGCCCAGGCCAAGGGGGGCATGAACTTCCAGCGTGAAGACAGTGACACCTGGGAACTCGTTCCTGACGAAGACATCACGCAGGTGGGCTCACAGCTGCAAAAGATCGCCACCGAGGCG